>JAHCMK010000006.1 GCA_019192445.1 Oceanococcus sp. HetDA_MAG_MS8 | reverse complement strand
TCGAACGATTTGAGGGGCTCTGATATGCAACGAACTTCGGAGACAGGACACTAGGCTAAAGCAGCTCTTCAGGCCGTGTGACGGCGGCTGATCTCCTCAAGCTGCATCGGTTCCCACTCTCCAATAGCCGAGTAACGCTGGGCTAAGCGCCCTTGGTCATCAATCAGGAATAAGTGTAGCCAGCGTTGATCAAAGAGGGCCGCTACTCCGGGGTGCTTGCGCAAAATGTCATCCACAGCTTGGGCTGGCGCGGCAACGGCCACACTCAGCCGCTGAGGCTGATGCATGAATTGCTCGCCATCGTGCACAGACTGCCAGGGCAGGCCGGCCCGTAAGCGACCCCCATTGCCCTCAACGACGCCAATGCCGCCCACCACGTTATGCAGCAGTTTATTACCTGCTCCAAATAGCTCCGGTGCGACGCAAGAGCCGTAGTACTGCAGGCTAATCCAACTGGCAACGACGACGGGGGCGGTGAGGATGAGTTCCAGAATTTGGAACTCGGCATCATTGCGCCAGGCGTAGTCGTGCAGAAAGGCGCGGCCATCCAGACGCAGTGCCTTGGTCATGTCGCGCGGGGCAGCAATGAAGAACTGACAGCCGGCCAGAGCCCATTCCGGACGCACCTCAGCCCAATCCTGTCCGCGTTGGAGCAGGCTGCGTGCCTGGCCGGCGCGGGGCAGGCTGGTCGCCCGCTCAGCGCGGCAAAGTCGTCCCGCGGCATGCAGCCATGCCTGAACTTGTTCCAACGACTCTGTGCTGAGTGGGCGTGAGAGGTCGTCGCTGTATAGCTTGACGGTATCGCTAGTGGTGTCGTGCAGGGCCGGCAAGAACTGGGTATCAGCAGGGATATCGATGCCGTGTTGGCTGAGGCCTTGGCGCACGTCAGGGTCATTTAGCAGGCTTGCCAACAGCCGGGCATTCACTTCCCCGGAGTACCCGCCGCAGGCTCCACACTGCAGGGCACTGGCATGCGGGTTATTGACCACGGCTGCTCCATGTCCAGCGAGCAACACCAGTGGAGCGAAGTTTTCGCTCAGAGACATGGCCCGCAGTACAGTGGCTGCTGCTGTGATTCGTTGGTCTAGGCCAAGCTCGGGGTCGAGCCGGGGCAGAGGGTCCTGTGTTGAGGCCTTGGAATGGATGCCGAGGCTATCGCGCAGCAGCCGGCTGATGTACACCGGCCCCATGGCTTCCACGAAAGCAAAGGAGGATACGGCGGCCAATTTAAAGCGGCCCCATGCACGCTTGGCGCGGGCGGTGAGCCGCGTGGCGGTGTCCCGCTGCGCAGACTCCGGGCCACCAGCGCGTGTTTTGAGCGCCGGTTGCAAGAGCACCGGTGCACGGGCCTCGGGTACGTCGGAGGCCAGTGCGCGATGTTCGGCCGCCAAGCCAAAAAAGCCTGCAAACCCCAGCGTTTGAATGCCTTGGTCTTGAGCTTCCAGGGCGCGGCGGAATCGCTCCGACCGCACGTCAATACAAAATGCCGCTTGTAATGTTGGCCTGGAGCTGGACCCGGACTTGGTCTGGGAGGGCTGTGGATTGGCGCGCATTTGCTCGGCCAGTCGACGCTGCGTTGCACGCTCCATGGCGTCTTGCAGCAGCACGTCCACCTGCAGATCGGGGGTCACAGTTAATGGACGAGCATGCGCCTCGACGACCTGCGCCCAGTCTTGAGCGATGTCTTGGCGATACTGATGATGCAGGGCGTCTTCCCACAGCAGACGGATGGCAAGTAGGTCTAGAAGGGTAGAGTCATGACGCCCATTGAGCTGTGCTGTCCAGAGCAGGCCGCGGGCATACTGACTCCAGCCGCCCAAATCCAACAGCAATTGGTGGAAGTAACTTTGCAGAGCGTCAGGAGCTAAGCCCAGATGATGCACGCATTGGCGAATAGCATCGTCTGCATGCCGTGGAGCATCTTCGATGCGAAGTGAGAAATTCCGCAGTCCAGCAATTTGTGGGCTGAGGTCGTGCATGGCGTAACCGCGCCAAGAGCCGTAGGCGCCGCGCTTGCGTGAAGCTGCCCAGAGGGCTTGACCTTGGTCGAAATAACCTTGGGCCCATTGGCCGATACGGTCGCTGACAAAACTGGTCCAGTCCACCTCAGCCGTCCGGGTGGCGAGGTCGCTCACCATAGGGAGGGGGCGCGGTGACGAGTTTTCTCGTTCTAGTGCCTCTAACACGGTGTCCACGCTTGGCTTGCCATGGTTGGCGGCTACGGCCTTTTCCAGGTCGACGCGCGTGATTTGGCCACGCTGCCAAGCGCTACGAAACCAGCTGCGGGGAAGTGTGAGCCGGGCTCCGGCCACACGCCCTAAACGCGCCCCAGTCTGTTCCAGACTCAAGTCAGCTTGGCCTAAGAAGGGGTTCACGGCCACTGTGGCACTGAGGGGCCAAGCCGGAGGGATGGCTGCGGTGGCGGCCTCTGCCGCGCTGAGGATGGGGTCGGTTTTACTGGGGTGAAGGGTGATGGTACTGCTCATGCGGCATCCCTCTGCGTCATGGTGGGTTGCGGGCGCCAGCTCCTCAGCATGCGATCGAGCAGAGCATTGGCATACAGACCGTTATTCAGGTGCACACGCAGTCCGGCTGCGGCCGGATGGTCCGACCACAGCGGAAACATGGCCTGGGCCACGGCGACCACCGCAAAGCAGATCACCAACACAACCAGCACGGCCCACTCCAAGGGGCCTGGTGCGGGCGGCGCCGGGAGGTTGCCGGCCAGCAAGGCCTCAATGCCGCGCTGCAGTGCGAAATAGCCCACCGCCGCTGCCACTGAATACAGGGCCGTGCGTTGGGTAAGCACTTTGGGAGCCTTGTCGGCCAAGCCCTGGGCGAGCAAATAGGCAACGCCGAAAATCAAGATGGCACCTAATGCAATGGCTTGTGGGGACTTCCCTTCCAGGCCAAAGGCAGTAGCCACCAAGGCGTAAATGGTGAGCGCCAGAATAAAAGCGCGTCCCACTGCTTTGCCGCTGGGAACGGCAATAGGTCCTGGGCGGGCAATGGCTGCAACATTTTCTACAGCGCCGCCAGAGACCAAAAAGGCATGCGCCTTGTACAGCGAATGGGCCAGGATGTGGAGCAGAGCCAGGGGGAATAGGGCCAGGCCACACTGCAAAATCATGAAACCCATTTGAGCGACGGTCGACCAGGCCAAAGAGGTCTTCACGGCAGGCTGGGTCAGCATGACCAATCCGCCAAATACGGCTGTGAAACCGCCAACCATCGCCAGTACGGCGAGTACGCCCGGCGCTAGCAGCATGCTGTCGGCCAGACGAATCAGCAAAAAGCCTCCGGCGTTGATGACGCCGGCATGGAGCAAGGCGGACACAGGTGTGGGGGTTTCCATAACCTCGGTCAACCATCCATGCGCTGGAAATTGGGCAGAGCGCAGGATTGCGGCTGTCGCGATGAGGCAAGCTGCGGTGAGGGTCCAGCCGCTACTTGGAGCAGTGGTCGCCCAAGTGCTCAGCTGTTCTAGGTGGCTGGTGCTGGATTGTTGCCACAGGATGATCGCGGCACCTGCTAAGGCGGCATCAGACGCACGCGCTGTGAGAAAGGCTTTGTGCGCTGCGCGGCGGGCTCCGGGGCGCTGTGGGTAGAACACCAAAAGCTGATGCAAACTCATGCTGACGCCAATCCAGGCGGCGATAAACAGCAACCAATGACCGGCTTGGACCAAGATCAAGACCCCAGCCAGCGTCGAGCACATCCAGCCGGTGAAGGCATCCTGGCGCTGCTCACCATCCAAATAGCTGCGGGAATAACGGAGCACGACCCAACCCACGAAGCTCACCAACAGCAACATGCAAGCGCTGACACCGTCTAACCACAGCAGGCTGGCTAAGGCGGGCTGAAGGTCTAGAGGGGCCGGACCAAAAATGGCCGCGCTGCTGACTACGCTGCTGAATAGGGCGCCAAGAGCCGCTAACTCGGCCAGCCTAGGCACTGGGCCTGGACGCAAGCCTGGCCGAGCGAAGGCCAAGGCGGCGGCAAGCATGAGTAAGCCGGGGCCAATGAGGCTGAAATATTCCCAAAGCATAAGCAGTCGCGGCGAGGAAGAGCGCTTAAGGCTAATTGAGTGAAAAACATTTAGGAAATACAATGTTCAGATCAAACCATTTGTAAAAATAGAACAATCTCCCAGCTCAACTACAAGCACCTGCGATATTTCTGGGCCGTCGCTCATGAGGGCAATCTCACCCGGGCTGCACGGCGTTTGAATGTGTCGCAATCGGCGCTATCGGTGCAGATTAAGCAGCTGGAAGATCGTTTAGGCCACGCTCTATTTGAGCGTCGGGGGCGGAGCCTGGTGCTCACGGAAGCTGGGCGTATTGGCTTGGATCATGCGGACGCCATTTTCGCGACCGGTGAGGAGCTGATTAGCACCCTGCAGCAGTCAGGTCGTAGCCGTCAGGCCCTGCGTGTAGGGGCTTTAGCCACGCTATCACGCAATTTTCAGCTGCAATTTTTGCAGCCGGTGCTGAGTCGTCCAGATGTGGAGGTCATCCTGCGTTCGGGTGCTTTGGCGGAGCTGCTATATGCCTTGGAGAGCCTGAGCTTGGATGTGGTGCTCACCAACCAGCCGCCGCCTATGGATACCGGCGTGGCCTATGTGGCGCAGCGCATGGCCGAGCAAAGCGTGAGCGTTATCGGTAGGCCTCAGTTTGCTAAGCAAGCCTGCGTTGTGGAGATTTTGACCGCCTCTCCATTGCTGCTGCCTCCGCCTCAGGCTGGCATCCGCATGGCTTTGGACGCCTACTTCTCGCAGCACAACATCCGGCCGCAAATTGCCGCTGAGGTGGACGATATGGCCATGCTGCGCTTACTGACTGCCGAAGGTCTGGGGTTGGGCATCATGCCTCCAATTGTGGTTCGCGACGAGCTGTTAGCCGGGCAGGTTGCGGAGTTCGCCCGCTTACCTGAGATTGTGGAAACCTTTTACGCAGTGACTGTCTCTAGACGCTTTCCCAATCCGCTGCTCGCGGAATTGATATCCGCCACAGTGGGCGCGCAATAACGGGTTTAGCCGGATGCGGTCCTCAAACTGACATCTTGGTGTTTGGTTGGCAGTGGCTGGGATAGGCGTCGCTGCGCGGCAACGCCCGCCGCTAGGGTGAGCAGCCCCATCAAAAGCGTGGTTGTGAGGTATGGATGCACGATGCTATCCATAGCCGGCACCGGCGATTGAGCGGCGGTGATCAGGGCGCCTCGGTCGGCGACGGCAATCTGGGTTGCCGCCCGAGGCCAATCTCGGCCTTCTGGGATGGAGCCATGTTGGTAGGCGATGCGCCCAGTGTACTGGCCACGGATCTCTAAATACGCAGGCGAACCCTGGTCATTGAGGGAGGCAAGGGCATGTTGAATGAGCTCATCTGCACGAAACAGCCCCAGAACCAATCCACGCGGTGATTGGGTGCGCAGAGCAAAGGCATAAAAGGGTGTGCTGTTCCCGATGCGAAATGGCGGAGATACGGCTGCGGCTTGGTTGCTGGCGCGTGTGGCTACGTCCCCTAGTTCGGGGGTGTTTGCCACCGTCGTGCCGAGCAAATGGAAGGCCTTGGCGGCGGGAAAACCTAGCTGGATGGTGCCCAGGCCGCCCACGGAATCCGGTGCCCAAAGCAGGCTGGATAGGCCGGCTGTATTGGCAAACTCACTTTGCCTGAGGTGGTCTTCAAACGCAGTTTGCGAGTCACCATGCTCGCGGACGGCTGCTGCCGTATGAAACATGAGCTGTTGCTGTTTCAGCAGAACATCATCCAGGCGCGTGCTGACCTGCTGGACTGATTGGGCAACAGCGGTCTGCGCTTGATGTCGGCTGTGGGCGAAGTGCAAGCTTGCCAAGGTCACTACCAGCACCAAACCAGCGCCAATGGCGTAAGCCGTAGATAACCCTGCGCGCGACCACATGCGCTGGGGACGTCCCCAGAGTGTCCACAAGACCATGTCGCTCACAAAGACGGCGCCCAAAGAGGTGAGAAGCTGAAGCAGTAAAAAGGTTTCGGGGTTGTCGTCGAATACGCTGGTCTGCAGGGTCTCCCTGATCAGCCAGTGGCCTACGGACAGCAACAGCACCAAGATGGTCGTTGTTAAGGCGAAGTAACTCAAGCGTCCCAAGCGCAGGCCAAATCCTAGGCTTTGCAGGCTGAAGGCAGTGACCCGGGTTTTAGTGAGGGCGAAGAGCAGATGCCAGACGGCAATGGCCAAGGCCACTTCCCACTGGGTGCCATGGGTGAAGGCGGCAAGCGCATGCCCTGCGACAAAGCTGATGAGCAACCCAAGCCAACTGATGCCTAAGAAAATTCGCGCTGTGCAAAGTACAACGGCGCTCAGTGGCCACCATAGTCCGAGTTCTGGTGGTAAGGCGTAAGCCAGCATGGCTGGCAGAGTCAGCAAGAGGGCAAAGGCGACCAAGCGCGGTTCAATGCCAGAGTTGTGGTGCATGCGTGCCTCGCGCATCCCCGTCGTTCAAAAAAATACGCGATCAACAATGCAAATTGCGCGCCCTCATCCGCTGGCGAGATCGGAATCAGACCTTTGGATGAGAGTCTTCAGCCTGAAGCCTGGATTTGGGGACGTATGCTTACTCGCGGTCGGCTTAACCGTTCTCCAGCAGGCCGATCAAATTGGCGAGGGCCGCGTTCGCGGAACCCAGGTATGAGGCCATGACCAGGCTGTGGTTGGGCCACATGGCAAAGCCACCACCATTGAGAATCATGGGGGTGCGCAGCGGGGCATTGGCCGCCTCCAACTCACGCAGAATTTGCCGGTATTGAATGGAGGCTTGTTTGTCGGTGAGTACCGCTGCAAAGTCGGTTTCCGCAGCTTGGAGTATGGCGAGTAAGGCCCATACCGTTCCACGGGCTTCAAAGAACACATCATCAATGGCGAACCAGCTGGTGCGCTCTACAGATTCGCCGGCTGCACCCGGGCGTGGATGGTCATTTCCGGCTGCTGCTAATGCTTCCAGGCTGGCGTCGTCCACGGTGACTTTGCCCACACTCATGCCCAACCGCTGCACCATGTTGCCCAGCCGTTTCTCCACAACTTGCAGGTAATCCACTAAGTTTTCGGCATTGGCATGGAAGTGCGCGCTGCTATCGGCCGCCAGTAGCCGGGATCGGTAATCCTGCAGCAGCGAAATGCCTTCACGGTACTTGCCTTCTGCACGCGGAAACATCCAAGAGTCGTGGTCGATGGAGAACTTGGGCTCGGCTTGGGCCAGAGCCGGGTCTTCCGTGGATTGGCTTTGCGAGCGGGACATTTCGTTACGCAACACCCTCGCGAAGTCGCGCGTCATTTTGAGCACCCCAAATTCCCAGTTCTGAATGTTGTCCAGCCACCAGGACGGCGGTGTGATGTCGTTGGAGATATAACCGCCGCGCTTATCAAGCAGGGTGCTGGCCACCGCGATGCCCGCATCCACGGTCGCGACGCCTGCCGCTGTTTGAGGCTGGCTGGAATTGGCCGGCACTGGTGGCGTTTGACTTATGAACATGCCCCAGCCGACCAGTACTGTGAACAGCGGCAAAAGCACCTGCGCCAGTCGACGTGGAATACGCCAGCGACCGTCCTCAACAAACATCAGAAGATCGAGCAACTTATCGGTTTTGGACATGATGACGGCAAGATAGATGCGAGGTTTCGCACAACCCTACACCTTCAGCCGGAATAGGTTGTGCACCTGGGGCCAGTACCATGGCTTTAGCCGGGGCTGCCGGCGTAAAGGGCTTGGTCTTGATGCGGTTCTGTGTTCACCTTCGGAGGGCGCCCGAACTGCCGATATAGCGCGGGCAGCACCAGTAGCGTAAGTACGGTGGCCGACAGGATGCCGCCGACGACCACGCTGGCCAATGGACGCTGTACTTCGGATCCAATGCCGGTGTTGAGGGCCATGGGCACAAAGCCTAGCGCGGCTACGAGTGCTGTCATCAACACGGGGCGTAGACGGCTGCGTGCGCCCTCCAATATGGCAGCATCCATAGTCTGCCCGTCGAGTAGGCGTTGGCGGATGACGCTGATCATCACCAGTCCATTGAGCACGGCAATGCCGGATAAGGCGATGAAGCCGACCCCGGCAGAAATGGAAAAGGGAATATCACGCAGGTGCAGGGCGGCGAGGCCTCCGGTCATTGCCAAAGGCACCCCACTGAAGATAAGGAGTGCGTCACGGAGTGCGCCAAAGCTCATCCAAAGCAGACCAATAATCAGCGCTAGGGTCACTGGCACCACCAGGGCCAGACGCCGGCTCGCCGATTGCAGTTGCTCAAAGCTGCCGCCATACCCAATCCAGTAGCCTGGCGGTACATCAAGTTGAGCCTGCACGGCGGCCTGAAGCTCGGCGACAAAGCTACCCAAATCGCGGTTGCGAACGTTGGCGGTGACCACAACTCGGCGCTTTGCGTTGTCACGATTGATTTGGTTGGGCCCTAAGGTGCGCGATATGGTGGCAAGTTGGCCCAGGCGTTGATAGCCCCCCTGCGGCAGTGGGATTAACAGCTCGCGGATGTCATCCAAGTTTTGGCGTTGCGCTTCAGGCAGGCGAATCATGAGAGTGTGACGGCGGTCGCCAGTGAAGATTTGCCCGACCGGGCGTCCAGCATAGGCGGCGCTCACCACATTCTGCAGGTCGGCAACGTCCAGATCATAGCGACGTAGAACCTCGCGGCGTGGCTCGATACTGAGTACAGGCAGACCCGTGGTTTGTTCCAGGTTGACATCAGCAGCGCCGGGTACGCCGGCTACGATTTTTTGTAGCACAGCTCCGAGCGTCGCTAGTTGCTCCAGATCATCGCCATACACTTTCACCGCCAAATCCGCGCGCACGCCAGACAGCAATTCGTTAAAGCGCATTTGTATGGGTTGGGTGAACTCGTAGTTGTTACCGGGCACGTCGGCTACCAGTGCGGCCAGTTCGGCAACGACCTGATCCTTAGGTTTGTGGGGGTCAGGCCAGTATTTACGATCCTTGAGAATAATGAAGTTGTCGGCCACGGATGGAGGCATGGGGTCCGAGGCGATATCGGCCGTCCCAATTTTGGCCACCACGCGCTCCACCTCGGGCATGGTTTTGATGACGGCCTCCAGGTGTTCCTGCATCTGTACCGACTGTTGCAAACCGGTGCCAGGAATGCGCAGTGCATGCATGGCAATGTCGCCTTCGTCCAGGCTGGGCAGGAACTCGCTACCCAGGCTGCGAATGCTGGCAGCGCTGATGAGCACCAGACCAAGGGCCATGAGTAGCAGGCTGCGCCGCCACTGCAAACTCCGTTGCAGCACAGCTGCATAGCCCTGGGCGAGCAAAGGTTGTAGGCGACTATGCTGGGTTGATGGTGGATTCCGCACAAAGATGGCAATCGCGGCAGGAACCGCCGTAATCGATAACAGCATGGCAGCCAGCAGAGCCATCACAACCGTCTGTGCCATCGGGTGAAACATCTTGCCCTCGATACCGCTCAGGGCGAAGATCGGCAAATACACCACGGTGATAATGAATACGCCAAAGAGGGCCGGACGAATCACTTCGTGGGTGGCGACAAATACGGTTTGCAATCTTTGCCGTAAAGGCACCACGCCGACAACGCCAAGTGCGGCCAAACGGCTGAGGCAGTTTTCGGTGATGATGACTGCGCCGTCTACAATCAACCCAAAATCTAAAGCTCCCAGGCTCATGAGATTGGCGGATACGCCGGTTTGCACCATGCCGGTGACTGTGAGCAACATCGACAGAGGGATGACCATGGCCGTGATCAAGGCGGCACGGAGATTCCCAAGCATGATGAAAAGCACGCCAATGACCAGTAGCGCTCCTTCAAGGAGGTTGGTCTGAACGGTGGCCAGGGTTTTGTCCACCAGCCGGGTGCGGTCATAGGCTAGGTCGATGCTGACACCGGGTGGCAGGCTGCGACGAATGGCGTCGATTCGCTCGGCGACCGCTCGCGCGACCGTGCGGCTATTCTCACCCACGCGCATCAATACGGTGCCAAGTACCACTTCGCGCCCATTTTGCGTAGCAGCTCCGGTGCGTAAGGCCGAGCCAATAGCGACCTCAGCCACATCCCTCACACGAATGGGCGCGCCCGCATGCGTGCTGATGGTGAGCGCGCCAATATCCTCTAGGGTGGCCGTGCTACCTCCTGCAATTTGCGCGGGCACCCGCAGCAGCACTTGCTGGCCACCTCCTTCGATAAAGCTCGCCCCTTGGTTAAGATTGTTGCGGCCGAGTGTGTCGGCCAGGTCCTCCAGGCTGAGCTGCATGGCCTGCAGGCGGCGCAGGTCGGGGTACACCAGATACTGTTTGCGGTAGCCCCCCACAGCGTTGACATCTGCGACACCATCTACGCGTAACAATTGCGGGCGGACAATCCAGTCCTGTACTTCGCGCAGCTGCATGGGTGTTACATCGGCGCTGGGCTCTTTATCCAGCACATACATGCTGATTTCGCCCAGTCCCGTCGCGGCCGGGCCCATCTGCGGTTCAGCCCCAGGGGGGAGTTGGCTACGCAGGGTCTGTAAGCGTTCAGCCACCTGCTGGCGGGCAAAGTAAAGATCGGTTTGGTCATCGAAGGCTACGGTGACCTGACTGAGCCCATAACGCGAGATGGAGCGAATGTAATCCAACCCAGCCAGCCCGCCCAGCGCCCACTCCAGAGGCAGAGTGACGCGTTGCTCGGATTCTAGCGGGGTGTAGCCGGGTAGGTCGGTATTGATTTGTACCTGCACATTGGTGATATCCGGGACGGCATCAATGGCGAGTTTCGGCAGGTTCCATAGCCCCAGCCCGCTCAGCACCAGCGTCATCAGTAGGATGCTCACGCGGTGACGAATCGCCCGGTCAAGAATGATTTTGAGCATGGGCCTGTCCTAATGGTCGTGCGCGGCGCCGGACTTTTCGATGTCGGCCTTGATCAAGTAGCTGTTCTGCGTGACATAAGAGGTGCCTGGCGCAAGCCCGCTGCGAACTTCGGCCCATTGCGCATCCTGCGCGCCCAACTCCAGCGGGCGTACCTCATAGGTCTGGCCGAACTGCGCAAAGACCACCGTGGCGCCGCGAAAGCTTTGCAGGGCCTCACGGCGCACCGCCAATGGCACCCTTTCAGATTTCAGCTCCACCTGGGCGTCCACAAATTCGTTCAGATGCCAATGGCGATCACTGTTGTCTACCTCCACCATGGCGTAGTGCACGCCGCCGGGCTGCTGGCTGGGCAAGATCGTTTGAATGTGGCCCTGCGCTTGCCGCCGACCATGGAGACCCTCGATATGTACGGGAAGTCCGGGGCGTAGCTGAGGAATGTCAGCAGGCAACACGGCAAGCTCAACCCAGAGCCGATCCAAATCAACGATGACAAAGAGGGGGGTGTTGGGGGTGGCGACCTCACCGACACGGGCCTGGTGCTGCACAACCCATCCATCGAAGGGGGCATTGAGGCCGTAGCTTTGCAGGCTATCCAGGCTTTGGACACGGGCCAGGGTTTGGCCCTGGCGGACTTGCTGACCAGGTTGGACCTGGGTCGTCTGGATGGTCCCCGTATAGGGGGCAGAGATTCGGGCCTCAGCGGTGGGCGAAGGATGGATCTGCCCGCTGAGCCTGAGCGTCTGACGCACGGTCGCCGGTCCTGCCAGGCTGGTTTTCAGGCCGGAAATGTCTGCGGTTTCAGCACGCAAATGCGTCCGCCCCTCAAAGCTGTCGTAGCTCCAGTCGAAAGTGCTTCCAGCCTTTTCCACACGGACCTTGACCGTAAAGGAGTGCGGTTCAGCAATGCTTTCGACGCTTCGTAGCCCCTGAAGATGGTGGGAAAAGCTGAGCGGGTTGACCTGACCATCCAGGCGTTCTAAAGCAACAGTGAGCGTCGCAGCGTCGGCGGACAAAGCCGCGTTGTCGGTGTATAGCCAGGCATACATGTGTGTACCCTCGGCCTCGTCTACCAGTTTAAGCTCGACGGCGATGTCCTCTTGTGTGAGGATTCGGCCGCCGTGGGGGCCGCTGGGGTCTGGGCTTGCTGCATTGCTGAGGGCGGCTGCGCAGAGTAGACATCCGAGGCACAGCGGACGAAGCTGCCGCATCAAGAGTTGTGGGGTGTTCATGGCCGAGACTCCTTGAGCTGCAGGCTGTGGCCGCTGAGCCGTTCAATATCGATGGCGTGCTGGTGGTAGCGTTGCTGGGTGTCGACGAGGCGTAGCTGGGCGCTGAGCCAGTCGCGATGCAAGCTGGCTAATTCTTGCCAGCCCGCCTGGCCCCGGCGATAAGCGGACTCGGTTTGAGCCACAGCGGTATCTAGCTCTGGCAGGATCGATGAACGCAGTACAGCAGCCACGTGCCGGGCATGGCGCAGCTCCTGAATATGGGCGGTGAGCTGTAATCGGAGTTGCTGCTTAAGGTCCTGGAGCTGGAACTGAGTTGTGGCCGTCGCGGCGCGCGCGGCCTTGATTTTGGGTTGGGCGCGGGCCTGGCTAAACAAGGGGTGACTGATACCTGCAACCCAGGCAGTATCGTTCAGCCCCTCTAGCCGTCGCAGGCCTAGCGTGGCCTGGATTTGTCCGCGGGCTCGGCTTTGTTCTAGGCGTAGCTGTGCGCTTTGCACGCGTTGCTTTTCGATCAAAGCCCGCAGCTGAGGGCTGCTCTCCAGGGTGTCGAGCACAGCTTGCAATGCAGGCTCTGCAGCGGGGATCGCGAGCCGCCCTTGCACCTGTTGCGGCTTGAGTTCCGGCTCGCCCATGTGGCGGATCAAGGCCTGGCGTGCAGTGACCAGGCTATGCTCTAGATCTTCCAGCAGCAGTTCCGCCTCGGCCACCTGGATGCGAGCACGAGCTGCAAACACTGCCCGCTCGGCGCCCGCCTGCACGCGCTGCTGCGTTGACTGAGCGTGCTGCTTCGCAAAGCCGAGGCCGGTTTGGGCCAACGCAATTTTGTGCTGCACGCTCAGCACTTCAATGAAGGACAAGCTTAAGTCCGCCAGCACATCTAGGCGCTGCACATCCTGTTCGCGTCTCAGCAGGGAGCCTTCAGCCTGAGATACGGCGGCGCGAGCTTCGCGCCTTTGCCCCAACCACATCACCCGACTCAGGCTGATGGTAGTTTGAGCATTATCCCAGTCGCGGGTGCGCTGCTGGCCCAGAAAGTCCTCGGCCATCAGCTCTACTTGTGTGGCGGGAGGCTGTGCAAATTGCTCCGCCAAGGCTGAATGGACTTGCCACTGAGGCTCAAACCCCGCCAGTCGGGGGTGGTGTTGATAAGCCAGTGCAGTGGCTTGCTCCAAGGTCAAAGAACCGTGGCTAACCAGGGGACTGGCTATGGCAAGCGCCGCAGGCGCTAGTAGCGCCGCCGCAGCTACGGCTGCCAGGGGAAAAGCTGTTGTCATAAAGCCTCCAGGGCTGATCCAGGCACGCGTGCACAATGAGGCACACGCACTTTCGGTGTAGGGGATCAGATGGGGCTTGGTGGGGCCTGGGCTGGAGGCTGGCTGTAGCGCAGAGGTGGGCGGGGGGCGCTCAATGTCCGCAGCCGCGAGCGTACTGGGCTTTGTGTGCGGATCAATAGGCTGCCGGCAATTGCTATAAGGATTGCAGCAGCAAACTTGCCTAAGGGGGTGATCTCGGGCTCGACATCCTGTTGCTCGCCAACATTCAGACCGTGGGAATGCTCTGCATCGAAGGCGTGAACAACGTGTAACGAGCTTGGTTCTGAGCGCACCATTTGGTGCGAAGGAGCGGAATGCTCCGACGAGGTATGGGTGTCGAGGTGCAGATGAACGCCAGTCACTGGGAGGCTCAGCAGCATCCAAATGGCCGCCCAGCTTAAAGTCAAGGCAATGGCTTTCATGAGCGCCATGGTAGCGATCATAGGACACCAGTACATAGTCGACTTTGGTCGATGAATGAGGCTCAGGGGGTTGGGTAGCCAGCGTCTGGGTTGACCATATTGTTCGGGCGGGGCCGGCAGGGACAGCTCGAACCCTTGAGCGAGCCACGAGTCAGTCGATAGAAATGCACCACTTTCCGAGCTCTTCAACATTGAATGTGGCTCGATTATTTACGTTGCCTTGACGGCGGCTGATATCTCCTGGGGCTTCTGGTCGCGACGTGAGCCCGGTCATGGGTCCGACAATCCATAAGGTATCTATCGCTGTGCTTGCCCTGCTCATCGTTGGTTGCGCCGCAACTCCAGAGTTAGATCGGCTCGCCGCAATAAATCGTACTCTGTACTTTGACGCAAGTATGAACTGTCAGCAGCACGTTGCAGCAGTGAAGAGCAGCTTGCTGAGGGAGCCTTCCTGGGTTGTCGAGGACATTTACTCATGTCCGGACTTCCTTTTCCGCCGGACCGGCGCCTGTCACGTTGCGGCTTTGGTGTCTACGCCGTCAGGTCGACAATTCGTTGTTGATAATGGGGCGATTCTTCGCTCTGCATCACTTGCTGTTTATGGTGTGATAGACGCTGATACATTCCAAGCTGTGCTAGGGGATGAGCCAACCTGGACAGGCGCAAATGCTCGTCGGGAGATGACTGCTCACGTTAGGACTTCTATAACGAAGAACTGACACATTTGTTGTCAAGGCCTTGTTGAGAACGAGCTGGCAGCTCAGGCTACTTGCACTAGTGGCATCAGAGTTGTGTGAAATCTACAAGGCATGTGTTGCCGAGCAGCCCATCGACGCCGGTCTGTTGCCTTGGAGGTCCGGGTTGGCGTCGACCCCTGAAGAAGCGTGATACATTCCGATGAGGGATACGGGACCGAACCGCGCACAAGACTCCATGAAGAAAGTATTCGTTGCAGGCCACGCTGGCATGGTCGGGTCCGCCGTTTGTAGACGCCTCGGACATGGACATGCCCAAAGTGGGAGTTATTCGGTACTGACGGCTTCGCGTTCACAGCTCAATTTGCTTGACCAGGCAAGCGTTGACCAATGGTTTGCTCAAACAAAGCCGGAACTGGTTGTGATTGCGGCTGCAAGAGTGGGGGGCATCCATGCGAACAATGCGTATCCCGCCGACTTTATCTACGAAAACATACAAATTCAGTCGAATATCATCTATTCGGCGTGGAAACATGATGTAGAGCGCTTGGTTTTCTTGGGTAGTTCGTGCATTTACCCAAAATTTGCGGCCCAGCCTATCACCGAGAGCGCGCTCCTAGGCGGAGAACTTGAGGCGACAAACGAGCCCTACGCAATCGCGAAAATCTCGGGAATCAAGATGTGCGAGAGCTTCAACCGTCAGTATGGAACGGACTTTAGAAGCCTCATGCCAACCAACCTGTACGGACCTGGAGACAATTTTCACCCCCTGGAGTCACACGTTTTTGCTGCTTTACTCGCGCGTTTTGAAGAGGCCCGCCGCTTGGGAGCCCGCGAGGTTGAAGTTTGGGGGACGGGCCGACCGCGCCGAGAATTTATGCATGTTGACGACCTTGCGGACGCTATCGTTCATGTTCTCGGACTTCCACGAGAGGTATACGAGACTGCGGTGGAGCCCATGCAATCCCACCTGAACGTAGGTACTGGAAAGGATGTGTCCATCGCAGAACTTGCCGACCTATTCGCTAAGGCAACAGGGTATTCTGGAGTGGTCAGATTTGACGCGACACGACCCGACGGTACCCCAAGAAAATTGCTTGACGTGTCGGCAATGAAGGCACTGGGATGGGGTGCCAAGATATCACTCCAAGAAGGAATTGATTCGACCCTGAAGTGGTACCGGGACCACCGCGAAGCTATTCGCTCTTGAGTTCAGATTTACTATGAAAGACAAATCAGCTCTCATAACAGGCATAACGGGGCAGGACGGGAGCTACCTCGCGGAATTGCTTCTTTCCAAGGGCTACACAGTACATGGAATCAAGCGTAGAGCATCATCATTTAACACTCAAAGAATCGATCACATCTATCAAGATCCCCACGATGACCCTCGCTTAATTTTGCATTATGGCGATCTCAGCGATAGTTCCAACCTGACGCGAATCCTCGCGGAAACTGCACCCGATGAGGTGTATAACCTTGCGGCACAATCCCATGTCGCCGTCAGCTTCGAAAGCCCTGAATACACCGCCGATGTAGACGCTTTAGGTACTTTGCGGCTGCTCGAAGCGATCAGGTTTCTGGGGCTGGAAGAAAAAACGCGGTTCTACCAAGCCTCAACCTCAGAGTTGTATGGCTTGGTGCACGAGACTCCGCAGAATGAGAAGACGCCATTTCATCCGCGTAGCCCGTATGCTGTAGCCAAGCTCTATGCGTACTGGATAACAGTCAACTATCGAGAAGCATACGGAATGTATGCTTGTAATGGCGTGCTGTTTAACCATGAGTCCCCCCGACGTGGTGAAACCTTTGTCACGCGCAAAATTACTCGCGGCTTAGCCCAAGTGGCCCATGGCTTAGAGGACTGTATTTATATGGGGAACCTGGACGCGAAGCGCGACTGGGGGCATGCTCGCGACTACGTCGAGATGCAGTGGCTGATGCTGCAACAGGAGATTGCTCGCGACTACGTCGTTGCGACCGGCCAACAGCATACCGTTCGGGATTTTGTGGTTTGGGCGGCCTCAGATCTAGGCCTAACAATTGAGTTTCGTGGCGAGGGGGTACAGGAGCATGCAGTTGTGATGGAAGTCGATGTCGAACTCGCACCGAGCGTGACAGTCGGACAGATCATCCTACGCGTGGACCCCAGTTACTTTCGCCCTGCAGAAGTCGAGTCCTTGCTTGGGGACGCGAGTCTGGCCCGCGAGCAACTAGGCTGGGAGCCGCAATGCTCGGCTCGTGAACTCTGTCGTGAGATGGTTGCCGCCGATCGCGTCTTCGCGCAGCGTGAAGCATTGTTGCGTAAGCACGGCTACACTATTTCGAGTGCGCGTGAGTAAATTACTCCCTAACAGCGACTTAAGTGGGACTTGACATCAATGAAGCGAGTATTGGTAACCGGGGGGGCGGGCTTCATTGGTTCCCACCTATGTGCAAAGCTACTCAGTGACGGCCATGAAGTGCTGTGCTTGGATAATTTTTTTACTGGGTCTAAGCGGAACGTTGCTCATCTATTGACGAACCCTTACTTTGAACTCATTCGCCATGACGTATGTTTTCCACTTTATGTGGAAGTGGACGAGATATATAATCTCGCGTGTCCGGCAAGCCCTGTTCATTACCAGCACGACCCTGTGCAAACAACAAAAACTAGCGTGCATGGCGCTATTAATATGCTGGGCTTGGCAAAGCGTGTCGGCGCTAAAATACTACAGGCGTCGACAAGCGAAGTCTACGGCGACCCCACCATTCATCCTCAAGTCGAGGGCTACTGGGGTAATGTGAATCCAATCGGCCCTCGATCTTGTTATGACGAAGGTAAGCGTTGTGCAGAGACCCTGTTCTTCGATTATCACCGGCAGCACAGTCTTCGAATTAAAGTAGCGCGTATTTTCAATACGTATGGTCCAAATATGAATCCAGATGACGGCAGGGTCGTATCGAACTTTATTGTGCAAAGCTTGCGCGGCGAGCGCATAACCATTTATGGAGATGGCCAGCAAACACGTTCGTTTTGCTACGTGAGTGACTTAGTCGATGGGTTAATTCGGCTCATGGAGTCCGCCGATGATCTCACTGGGCCGGTCAACTTGGGCAACCCGGCTGAATTCACCATGTTGGAGCTGGCGGAAAAGGTGCAGCAGCTCACCGGCATGAGTGGAGGGTTCAGCTTTGAGCCGCTTCCCCAAGATGATCCCAAGCAGCGGCAGCCGGATATCACTTACGCAAAAGATAATCTGCATTGGATGCCCGATGTCGCCCTAGAGCAGGGTTTACGGCATACCGTTGCGTATTTTCGAGGTGTGCTTGAGAAGAGCCCTCAAGCGTAATACGACATGAAGTCTATGGTGCGCGACTTGCGCTTGCTACTTACCCATAGTGAGCGTAAACAGTTTGCTTTGATCTTGCCGTTTGCCGCTGTACTCGGCGTTGTGCAAGTCGCGAGCATTGGTTCAGTGGTTCCCTTCATCTCCATGCTGACCCGCCCGGAAATGATTTGGGAGAATAGGTGGCTTGCATCGTTTGCAAACCTGGCCGGTATTGATTCGCATAAGACTTTCACTCTAATTTTTGGGGGTCTGATCCTTGTGATGCTGATCATGGCCAATAGCCTGGCTATGTTGAGTCAATGGTGGATAACGAAGTTTTGTTATGACTTTCATAGAAGGTTGTCGGGTACGCTACTGCATAATTACATCCACCGGCCCTATGTTGACTTCATCGCTAGTAACTCAGCGGATTTGGCAACCACAGTTGTCAATGAGTCCTTACAGGTAACGCACGGTGTGATTGCCATCATTTTAGGGTTGTCGTGCTCGGGCGTGATGGTCATCTTCATGTTGCTTTTCTTGAGTTGGCTTTCCCCGGTAACGGTTTTGCTTGTAGCCACCGTGTTCGCAGTCATTTATGGTGGGATGTATGTTGTTCTTCGCCGGCGGATGGAGCGTCTGGGTCAGCGCAGGCTGGACGCCAACAAGGCTCGGCTTAAGGCTGTTAACGAGGCTTTTGGAGGGCTGAAGGAAGTCAAGGTACTAGGGCGTGAGGACGCATTCGTGCACGCATTTCAGCCTCATGCATTAGAGTTTTCCCGCTCGGTGATCTCGAATCATTTGCTGGGGATGATCCCGCGCTATTTTATTGAGACCCTGGCTTTTGGCGCACTATTAAGTGTTGTGCTCTACTTTGTTGCTGCTGACCGTAACTTGTCTGCGCTCCTGCCATTGGCCAGTGCGTTTGCATTCGCCGGCTACCGTATGTTGCCCGCTTTCCAGTCGATCTATCGGGGTTTGACAACGCTGAAATACACTGCGCCCGTGCTGAAGTCTATTTCGCTGGAGCTCACGCAGACATGGCCTGAGGGAGGGAGAGCTCCCAACCCTCCTCGAATGCCCATGGAACATGGTCTGCGTCTAGACCATGTGAGTTACAGCTACCCCGGATCTGAGAAAAAGGCGCTAAGCGATGTCAGTGTAGATATTGCAAAGCGTAGTTTTGTCGCCTTTGTTGGCCCGACAGGTGCGGGAAAGACAACGCTTGTCGATGTCATCCTTGGGTTACTGACACCGCAGAAAGGGGGGCTGATCGTCGATAACCAGGTGATAACCGAAGAGAACCGGCACGCCTGGCAAGCGAATATGGGCTACGTTCCCCAAGATATTTACCTGCTTGATGACACAGTCATCGCTAACATCGCTTTCGGCGTACCACCGTCGGAGGTGAACATTGAAGCGGTCTATAGAGCCGCCAAAACTGCAAAAATCCACGAGCACATTTGTGCTCATATGGAGAATGGTTATGCGACTATTGTGGGGGAGCGGGGTGTTCGCCTGTCGGGGGGGCAGAGGCAGCGTTTAGGTATAGCCCGTGCTCTCTACCATGACCCGGACGTGCTCGTGCTGGATGAGGCAACCAGCGCGCTAGATCAGGACACCGAAAGAGCGGTGCATCAAGCGATTATGGAAATGGCCCACGTCAAGACGGTCATTGTCATCGCTCATCGTATGGCGACGGTGATGGATTGCGATCAAATTTTCATCGTTAATGATGGCAAGATTGTCCGCACAGGCGATTACTCAAGTCTGTTTCCAGACGAGGACGCGGCGGGTCGGAGCCTGCGGAACTTGGGGAAAAACGTTCGTGTTTAGGGCAGCAGCGCTGTTGTGGAGCCGTTGGGTATGGCGCTGGCGCTCTGGAAAAATTAGTGGCCGCGTTGCTGGCTATCTAGGTCGTTCGTCGATTGCTCAGCGCGTGCGCTGGCATGGCGCTCGTGGACAAGAAGAAGGAGCCACTGCACTGGTGCAGCAGGTTTTGCAACGGCTTCCCCCAGAGGCAGTTAATACTGGTGCCTGGGTGCTGTGTAGCGGGCCTAAGGATGGTTTCCATCGTGGTGTCTTGATTCGCCTGAGAGCAAACGGTCTTAGGGTTCGCGAGACTGATATTGCAGCCATTGCCACGGACACGGATGATGACTTGGAAAAGTGCAGGCTTGTCCTATGCTTGTTTCAAGATGCATCGCGGCAAACCCAGTTGGCACGGGCCGTGATGCGCCATCCATTTCTTTCTCAGCTTCCGTTTGAGTATGTTGCCGGCTTGGACGCTGCCCAGCCATTTTTCTCTGCGCATGACGAATACCGGGAAACTTTTTTCGTTTCGCCCGCGTTATTGGATAAGCCGACGCCACACGAGATTTATGCAGAGTCATTGAGCCTGTTTGAACAGAAGTGCGGCCTGCGTGATTTTCTGGATCTCTACCAACTACTCAAGTTGGTTGTAGAGAGGAATATCCCTGGGGACATCGCAGAGTTCGGCTCTTACCAGGGTCACAGTGGTTGGCTTATTGCGCGGACTTTGGAGTTGCTGGGGTCTGATAAGCGCGTCTTCCTGTTCGATACCTTTGATCGCTTTCCCCAAGAACGTGGTGTTGATTACTTCTGGGGAAATACGCACCATGTGGATTTTTCTCAGGTTCAAAAGAAATTTGAGAAAATGCCGAAAGTACACCTCATTCAAGGTGACTTTACTCAGACATTAGACAGCGCGCCGATTGAAAAGTTGGCGATGGCATTTATTGATTGTGACAGTTTTCGTGCGACCGAGTACCTGTTGCGCGCTATACCGCAACAGTACCTGAGTCCTGGCAGTGTCCTTGTTTGCGAGGACTATGGGCATCCCGCTTTGCTGGGGAACCGATCTGCAGTACATGAGGTTTTAGATGGGCAAACAGATTGGCTGCGTCTTTTTCTTCATTTTAGCGGCCTTTATGTTTCCATCTGGTGGCCGCAGTCGACCAGCCATAGCGGAGAGCGACCCGAGATATGAAGCCGACAGAATTTGACATCGTTGTAACGACGATATTTTCTCCTGAGTGGCTATTAGGCTACCTGGAGAATTTTGAGAAGTATGATGCGTGTGACAAAGTCACGTTAAGAATAATTTGTGACAAAAAAACTCCCAAGGAAGTCTATGCGGCCGCAGCCCAAGCGCAGCAAATGGGTTTTCATATTGACTGCCCGAGCCTGGATGAGCAGGCTGACTACTTAAAAAAACTGGGTTTGCCGGCCGACTTTATCCCCTGGAACTCTGATAACCGTCGCAATATTGGGTTTCTACGAGCTTGGGAGCATGGGGCAAGAGCGCTCATATCCATCGATGATGACAACTATTGCCTGCAAGGGGAATCCTTCATAGATGCTCATGGCATCGTGGGGTCTGCGACAACGACTCTGCCAGGCTCAGCTATGCTTGCATCTCAGGCGCCGTGGTACAACGTCTGTGAAAACCTTCATGCAGAAAACTGTGCGTCTTTTTATGCGCGCGGGTTCCCTTACGCAGCGCGTGGCGCTTCAGAACGGGCCACGCTTGAGCCTTTAGGCTCAACCGATAGACGCGTCGCCGTTAATGCAGGACTGTGGACCGATGATCCCGACGTTGACGCCGCTACGAGATTGGTTCAGGGCCCGCGAGTAATTTCGGCGAACTCGACTGCTGTTTTGCTAGATACTCCAACATGGAGCCCCATTAACACCCAGAACACCGCATTGATTAGAGATGCGATTCCGGCCTATTACTATGTGCGGATGGGTTTCCCCATCCAGGGGATGCGTATTGATCGATATGGCGACATCCTGTCCGGTTATTTTCTACAAAAGTGTGTCAAGCATCTTGGAGATGCCATATGCTTTGGGTCCCCTATTGCTGAGCATCGACGCTCGCCGCATAACCTTTTTCAGGACTTGTATCACGAGCTTGCGGGTAAAGTGATTGTGGAGGATCTGCTTCCTTGGCTTCAGGGTTTAAAACTTCAAGCCAGTACCTACACCGAAGCTTATGCCGTGTTGGCGGATGAGCTGGAGCTTCAAGCATCACGAATGCATGGTTTCATTTGGGATCAGGGAGGTCAGGAGTTTCTTAGGGAAACTGCTCAAATGATGCGGGTTTGGCTCAAGACCCTGGCCCGTATTGAGGGTGCTGCGTGATTCGGCGGTTACGACGGGCACTGGGTCGCAGTCCTCAAGAACATCCGCACGCACGTCTGCGTCAATCTCTGACCGAAACAGACCATCGCATCATTTCAGCGATACGACCATATACGATGACTAGCTTGCCGCGGATCGCTGCACTACTTGATGCGGTGCGCTACTGTGTTCAGCGTGACCTAGACGGGGCCTTCGCGGAATGCGGGGTGTGGAGAGGAGGGTCCATCCTTGCGATGATTCTGACTCTACAAGAGATGGGCGTTGATAATAAGGACATCTTTCTATACGACACCTTCGAGGGCATGACGATGCCCTCAAATAACGATACTTCACCCTATGAGCGGCCAGCTTTAGACAGTTGGAAAAACTCTATTGGCAGGGGTGAGAGGCCATGGAAGGAGTTCTTCGAAGAGTCTGGGTTTAACGAGAACAATGTTCGCGACCTGCTCATGCAGACCGGCTACCCCGCAAGCCGTATCCATTTCGTTCGAGGGCCAGTTGAAGAAACCCTTCCTACGCAGGCACCGGAGCAGCTGGCCCTACTCAGATTGGACACCGACTGGTACGAATCTACGAAGCACGAGCTGTTGTGTTTGTACCCGAGGCTGGCGCATGGTGGAGTATTGATTTTAGATGACTACGGTCATTGGCATGGCAGCAAGCAAGCGGTTGATGAGTACTTTTCTCAGTATGCCGAACCTGTGCTCCTGACCCGTATCGATTATGCTGCTCGCTTGGTCATTAAAGCTTGAGAGGTGGGTCTTAAGCGTCATTTGGCCAACTCGCCTGCGAAGCCGAGTCGATCTCACACATACCGAATGGTTGGGGCCTTAGCATGAGAGGGTTAATCAAGAGGGGGATACGCCGTCTGGGATATGACATTTCAGCCTATCCTCGGAAGCAACGTCTTCCATCGGACTGTGACGAATTTACCCGTCGGTTGATCGGTCGAGTTCGCCCCTACACGCTGACAAGCAATGAGCGCATCATTGCACTCGTTGACTCGGTTCGCTATTTGGTGGCCAAAGATGTCCCCGGCGCAATCCTAGAATGCGGAGTGTGGCGAGGGGGCAGCATGCTGGTTGTGGCAGAGACTTTGCTTAGTCTCGGTGTTCGCGACCGAGAGCTGGTCTTATGCGACACATTCACCCACATGCCGCCTCCAGGTGAGAAAGACTTTACTGGCCAGGCTCCATCGCCTGCACAAGGTTACGAGGCTGCTTTGGAGTGTGGAGCATTCGATTATCTTCCGTTCGCTGAGGTTGTCCAACTCCTTAAAAGCACGGGGTACCCAGAAGATAGGTTGAGATTTGTTCAAGGTATGGTGGAAGAGACCCTACCGCAGAACGCCCCGAATCAACTGGCACTGTGCCGACTGGATACTGACTGGTACGAGTCAACGAGGCATGAAATGGTTCACTTGTATCCTCGCTTAAGTCCTGGAGGCGTACTGTTGTTGGATGATTATGGTTGCTTTCCCGGAGTCCGGCTGGCAGTAGACGAATACTTAACCAAGGAGAAACCCGGCTCCTACCTGCACCGTATCGACGAGTGTGGACGATTGTTGATCAAGCCAGAGAACTAACATATGAATACATTCGGCAACTTCCCAGGGGTGGAGCAGTTCTCTGAGAATGGTTTCCTTGTCGTTCCGGGAGTACTTGATCAACGACGAGTAGAACTGCTTATAAAGGCCTGGGAGGCCTTGAGTGAGGAGGCTATCCGTCATAAGGGGCAGACGGACACGAGGAAGTATCCGGTTATAAAGAACATTTTGACTTGGGAAGACGGTAACCTGGCCGACGTGAACGGCAAGGCGTCATTGCATATTGAGCATGCCTTCCGATATCACAGGGCCTTTCTAGATGTCGTTCACGACCCTCGAATCGTTGCCACAGCTAAGGCCGTTCTCGGGCCTGACGTGCGGCTACTAGACGACCAGCTTTATCACAAACCAGCGCGCACGGGAGGCGTTACCTACTGGCATAGGGATAGTGACTTTTTCCTGGGGGTGCCGGTTTTCACAGTATGGATGCCCTTAGACGACGTGGATGCACAGAATGGGTGCCTCACGGTCGTTCCCGGAAGCCACCAGCCGGGATATTCAAGTCCAGGTATCGTACGCAAATCAAACGGGACAACCCGAGTTGATAATCAGCTCAATCAATTTTACGAAGTTGACCCCAAGGTCGCTGAGTGTAAGCCGGTTGCTATGCAGAGGGGGGATGCTCTGTTGATTCATCGCGACTTACTGCACTGTAGCTTTGAAAACACCTCCGTAAGGCAGCGGCGCTCATACCTTGTGGAGTACTTTGACGGCCGTGAATACGAAGGGCTGAAATCTCAGTACCCTGACATTTTCCGCTATCACCACCGGCACGAGTACAACCTTAGAGTTCGTGAGAAAAGACCACTCCGTCAGCAACTGAGTCAGCTTTTAGGCTTTCGGGGATAAGTAATGACTTTTCTTCATCGCTTCTGGTTGTATTTCTCGAGAGTTTCAAATGGTGAAGGAATACTCCAGCATGCACGGCGCATATGGAGGCAGAGGCGTAGGCTGCGCAGGCTGGTGGGACCTGATTTCATGCTCGCATTTGCAAGAGCCTACCCGCAAGCAACATTCATTCAAATTGGTTCAAACGACGGCCTCCAGCAAGACCCTCTCCATGATGCTATTCAGAAATCAGCATGGAGCGGGGTAATGGTGGAGCCAGTCCCTTACGTTTTTGAGCGATTATTTAACAGGTATAACACCTGTGAGCGACTCGCGCTAGAAAACGTCGCTATTTCTCAGGAAGAAGGCGTTATGCCATTTTACCACCTACCTCAGGCCAGCCCAGATGAAGAGCTGCCCTCTTGGTACGATGGCTTGGGGTCGTTTTCTCGAGAGATTTTACTTCGGCATGCCAAATTCATACCGGACATTGAGAGTCGAATTGTCTGTAGTGAGGTCCCCTGCTTGACCTTTGAGTCTCTATGTTCGAAGCATGACATTAAGACTGTTGATGTGCTGCACATTGACACCGAAGGTTATGACTTTGAGATCATAAAACAAATCGACTTTTCTACCCTGAAGCCTCGCTTGGTAATCTATGAGCACCACCATTTATCAAGCACCGATCGCAAACAATGTATGTTGCTGCTACAGTCTGCTGGCTACGACTTGAATGAGGAGGGGCTTGATACGTGGGGTGTGCAGTCGCAGCTATTATCTGAACGTTTATGGAAAAAATGGGGTCGCCTTAAGGCGCGGCGCCAGCGCTTGCTTGAGTCCTTTGCATAACCCGAGTCTCAGTGAGGCAGAAGGCGTTCGGCGCAATATGGGGGAGCTGTTCAGATTCAATGGCCACATATTTAGAACATCACACGATCGTACAATAAATACATTGGTGTTCACTGGGTTTTTGTGCCGCGCAGCGAGGCGGTGCTCTGGTCTGGCAGGACTACTACAGGATGAAGTGGTTGCGCTCATGCCAAACAAGTGGATGGTTGCATGGATTTAGCATGTGCTACTGACGCCAATTACCTGCCTCCCTGCGCAGCGATGATTCACTCTGTTCTCAGTAACTCTCCATCTCACAGAGTGCGCGTACACCTTTTACACACCCCCGACGTTAGCCCAGAGGATGTTTCTAGACTGGCCGAAATGATTGAGTTCAGCGGCGGTAGCCTGCATACCTATGTCGCTTCATCCGATCGCTTGAAAGGCCTGCCGCGTTTACGATTCATTCCTGCGTTAATGTGGTACCGAATATATCTCCCAGAACTATTGTCTGGCATCGAGAAGGTGCTCTACCTAGACTGTGATGCACTCGTTACCTCGGACCTTACCCCGGTGTGGCAGATGTCGCTGGAAGATTATTATCTCGCAGCAGTTGATAATGTTCTGCCTAAATCAATGGCATCTTGGTCAGTAAAGCTGGGCCTAATGCCTGGGCAAAGGTACTTTAACAGCGGTGTCCTGTTGCTCAATCTTGAGCTGATGCGTGCCGATGGTGTCGTCGCAGATTTAGCAGCATTTGGTCGTGCGAGGGCGGCCGAGCTCGCGTGGCCGGATCAAGATGCTCTCAACAAAGTGCTTGGAGGCCGAAGGTTGGCTTTGCACCCGCGCTGGAATTGCCAGAATTCGTTTTTCTTTTGGCCGCAGCGCGCGCGAGAGGTTCTTGGAGAAAGTGCTTTGCGGGAGGCTGTTGACGCTCCTGGCATCGTTCATTTTGAGGGGCCGGGTCACGCCAAGCCCTGGCATGTGATGTGTCAGCACCCTTACACCTCAGAATTTAGAGAATCATGGTCATCAACCCCTTGGTGTCGTACCCCTTGGATTGGTAATACTGGCCTAGTGAGAGCGGTACGATGTCTCCCTCCTTCCTGGCAGTTCCCTGTGTACAAGAGGATGGCAAGAAGGGGCTGGGTATTGTGACCAGCGCCCACCCCTACCGTTACCTAGACCGGGCTGGCCTTCTCTTGGCTGAGCGTCAGCGAGGCAAGCGTCGCGTGCATGCTTATTGTGTTGGCGCCCCAAAAACCGGTACGCACTCAGTGGCCGGTATGTTTGAGTCATGCCTGAAGGTTCAGCACGAGCCAACTAGTAAGCCACTACTGAGAGCGATCCAAGAAAGCCGGAGGTTTCCGGAGTTGAAGCAGGATTACCGGAGCTGGCTTTACTGGCGAGATAAGCAGGACAGTTGGGAGCTCGAGTCCAACCACTTATTGGCCGCGTTTACCCCCACTCTGGTGAGTCTATTTCCTCACGCCAAGTTCATCATTACGGTCCGGTCTCCACGAGCGTGGCTTGGGTCGATGCTTGATGACCAATTGAATGCCCGTGAGTGGATTCAGTCGCAAGCGCCTCTCTGGGCGTCGGTTTATCACTATTATTTTTCCGGCTTCAGCCGCCCATGCGCCGGTGACGAACAACCACTTGAGAATCGTGGCCTTTTCCCACTCGATGGATATCTACGTTTTTGGGCCGCACACCTGAACCTAGTCCTGGAAGCAATTCCTGAATCCAGGAGGATAGTGGTTTGCACCTCAGACCTAGGGGAGTCGAAAGGCTTTTTGAGTGCGTTTCTGAACATTGAGGAGCCAAAGAGTCGCTCTGACTCTAACCATCTGTACGCGACGCAGAAAAAGCATGGGTTACTTGATCTGATAGACCCCCCCTACCTGCATCGCAAGCTAGTGTACTGGCGAGACCAACTACGGCCACGCTTGCGCAGGCTACTCCCTGAAAAAATACTGGATCTGGGTGGATGAGCGGCGCGATTCCCAATGAACTGCACGTAGCTTGTGCTGCTGATGCAGACTTTGCGGCGGATTGCGCAACCATGCTGGTTTCTCTGATGAGCCAGCATGACCCTAACCGTGTTGTCATACACTTTTTGCACGACAAGCAGTTGCCTGCACCCGTAATGGCAGGGCTCGCTAGTTCTGTGGCCCGGGCTGGGGGAGAGTGGCGGCCGTTGGCTGTTCCGCATCACTTGATCGCTCATCTACAGGACTCACCGCGATACGGTCTGAGTGCAAGTTTCAGGCTTCTTCTACCAGATTTACTGGCGCCGTTAGAGCGAGTCCTTTACCTAGACTCAGATATCGTGGTGATGAAGAGCCTTTGGTCCCTATGGGAACGTCCTCTCAACGGTCATTGCCTTGCTGCGGTGACAAATCCTTTGTATTCGCACATGGTGCCTAGGATTCGCGATGGGTTAGGCTTAAATGAGCCTGATCGTTACTTTAATAGCGGCGTGTTACTGATGGACTTGAAGGCCATGCGAGAAACCGGCCGGGCACGCCGGTTACTCGAACTTGTGCGGCGCGAAGGAGGGCGCTTTCCCTGGGTTGACCAGGATCCGCTGAACATCGTCTATGCGGACAGTAGAGTCGACTTAGAGCCGCGCTGGAATGCCCAAACCGCCTACTTCCAACTTCCACGCCGCTACTTGCCATACTCTACCTCTGAAATCTATGAGGCGCGGACCCAACCGGCGATCGTACATTTTAGCGGGCCTTTTAAACCCTGGCATTACCGGTGCCGCGTTCCATATAAGAAAGAATATTTTCGCTATCGCCGGCGGACTGACTGGCCTGATTGTGCGGTCATTGGAGAGAGCTTCCCCAACTGGGTATTACACAGGATACCCGCTGTTTGGGCCTATTTCCTAGAGTTGTGGTGGGGGCGCCTGCGACAATTGAAAGCGTCATTGAAGTGGTGGCGTAAACCCAAAGGTGGGCCTGGATGACCGAACACTTGCACATCGCTTGCTCAGCCGACAGCCGGTTGATCGTCGATTGTGGCGTAATGCTTAGCTCTTTGCTCAGCCACAATAAGACTCATCAGGTCAGCATTCACTTTCTGTATGACGACGCCAGCCAGCCTGAAGATTTAGCGACATTGGAGCGGGTGGTTCAAGGCCACGGCGCTTCATGGTGCCCTGCAAGGGTCCACCCTGAGATGTGCACAATATTCCCGAGAACTCAACGGTTCGGTTTGTCGGCATGGTACCGAGTCCTGCTTCCAACACTGCTCACGAATCAACGCAGAATTCTGTACGTTGATGCTGATACCCTCGTCAGGGGGGACCTGGCTGCCTTGTGGCAAGTGGACTTAGGCGAGCACTTGCTCGCAGCCGTAAGTCAGCCTCTGCTGCCTTCTGAGTTTTCCCGCGTCAAACAACTCGGAGTATCAACACCTGAGGCGTATTTTAATAGTGGCGTTATGCTCATGGACCTTGAGCGTATGCGAAAAGATGGCTGTGTTGACGCCCTTATCGACTTTATCAAGGAGCGGCGTGCACCCATGCCTTGGGCTGATCAAGATCCACTGAATGCAGTTTTTAGAGGTCGCTGGCTGCAGTTGGAGCCGAAGTGGAATGCGATGACAGTTCTGTTCACGGCCCCATACTCGGCGTTGCCCTATGCGGTGAAACACATAAATCAGGCGCGTCAATCGCCACGAATCGTGCACTTCATCGGCCCTTTTAAGGCTTGGCATCAACGCTGTCGTAATCCCTATCGGCGCGAATTTTTCGATGTGCTCGCACAGACACCGTGGGAGACGCGCCCGATCGTGGGCCGCACCGTACGGAACGGCCTTATTGGCATGGTGCCGGCCGGTGTGGAGTGGCGTTGGCAGCGTTTTATGGCGGGGCCACCAATCAGGCGACGCATCAAAACTCACCTTCTGCGTTGGTCCAGTACACCAGAGAACTGGTTAGGTGCGTGGTTGCGTGACGTTTACTGGACCCTGCGAAACGCGCCTCCGAGGCGAAGCCCTTTTCGCCATGTCCTCGAAGCCTTTGCGTACACTCGCAGTAACATTAAGTTCCTTCAGGTTGGATCCAATGATGCTGTTTGTGACGACCCATTGCAGAGCTATGTCTCGAACCGGGAGTGGTCCGGCATTCTGGTAGAGCCCGTCCCATATGTCTTTGAGCGCCTACAGCAGCGCTACGGGAACAACAAACGACTCGAGCTTGAGCGAGCCGCGGTAACGCGCACTGAAAAGCAAGCCACGTTTTACTACTTGCGCCATAGCTCCGATCCGTATCTGCCACCCTGGTATGACCAGATAGGCTCATTCGACCTGGCGCATCTCATGAAGCATAGGGAGTACATCCCTGATATTGCCGACCGCATTGTGGAAGAGAGCGTGAGGTGTATTACCCTCAAAGAGTTATGTAAGAAACATGACTTAGACAACCTGGATTTATTGCATATTGATGCGGAGGGGCATGACTTTGAAATACTCAAAGATATTCAAGGGTTGGAATTTCGCCCGGCCGTTGTCCTGTTCGAGCATAAGCATTTCGCAGACGCTGACAAGAATCTATGTAACGAACTATTAGATAGCCTGGATTACGAGTTGATTGAGGATGTCCATGACACCCTGGCGATTCAGCGATCGCACATTGGGTGGCGGTATGGGAGACTCGCGCGCGCTCTGAGAACAGCGCGCCGCATCAAGGCTTCCCGCAGCCAATGAGTGTTCAAAGCAGCGCCATCAGTCGGCTAGGTTCAAGGGTGAGTCAGACAAACCAATTCGAGGTATTGAGCTTGTCGTCTTCGAGCGTGCGGCAGTATGCAATGCTGACCACCAAATCGGTTGCGGAGATAGACCACAACCTGGTCCAAAACGACTTGCTGCCCACAATAAAGTAAAACCAATGGCGCAGCAAAGAATTCAAAATATATCGGAGCTAGACGGGCTCCGTGGTGTTGGGGCTTTAATGGTTGTTTTCTACCATTGGGATCCAACCTATATCTTCTGGGCGTGGTGCTGGGTGCCCATGTTTTTTGTGCTATCAGGCTATCTAATTGGGCGTATTATCCTGATTGACTTGGTTGCCGGCAGATTTTCACTGAGAAACTTCTATATAAGAAGAGCTCTGCGTGTTTGGCCGGCATACTACTTTGTGCTGGTCGTATACCTCGTCTACAGTTTGTCTCGTTATGGTGATGAATTTTTCGCGACAGTTCGCTTCACGGAATGGAAGCTTTCGATGGTGTACCTTCAGTTCACACCGTTGTATTTCAATCTGTCGGATCACCCCTTTTCCTTTCTCGAATTCCTTCCTGGCCTTCTGCCAATATGGACTCTGGCAATTGAAGAGCAGTTCTATCTATGCCTTCCGCTGTTGCTCTTGCTGATTGTCCCCCGCTTTGGCCTAATCGGTATATCAGTGGCCTTGGTCGGTCTTCTAGTCGTCGGGTTGTATCTGAAGACACAGGTGTTGGCGCCAGTGCTATTGCTGAGTCAGATAGACTGTTTGGCACTAGGTGTTGGGTTGGCAGTTGCTGTTCACTACGCCGCCGGTTCAACTGGATCAACAAGGAACCTCATGAAGGTAGCGTGCCTCGGGTGGATTTCTATGTTATCCGCCCTGGGTTCCTTGCTTCCATATTTAATTGCTGGATATTCAGGAAGGCTTTCGGATTTAGAGCTTCTCCATAGGCCGTTGCTATGGACCCAGGCGGCTGTGTTATTCATGGGTCTAATCGCACTCATTGTGACTAGCCCACCCAGGTGGTGGCTGGGCTGGTTGCGGTCAAAGGTTCCCGTGTATCTTGGTAGCTTAAGCTATGCGATCTACCTATTTCATATGCCATTTCTTACATTTGTTGAGCCACGTGTAAATCAACTCATTGGTGAGCAAAAGGGATGGCCAAGCTTTGCGATTGTGCTGGCCCTTATTCTGATCGCAGCTCATTTATCGGGCGTGCTCATCGAAGGTCCAGCCATGCGACTAAAGAGGTTGTTTCCGACGTCTGTCTCAAAGCGTGCGACTGACGACAGTGATAGGCGAAAGGAATAAATGGAGCGCGAGCCGGTAGGCGTAGCCGCAAAGTGAGCGACATTCGCCTTTGTTGTGAGTTGGCACTGCAGAACAATTGAGTGTGGTTGTAGCTTGCACAGCCCAGTCACTCCCACAGAGGCCACGAAGCGTATGCAACCACTTTGTGGAGTGGTCAGGTTGTGGTGGTGATGTCATACGCTGGTTTTGTCGAGGCTAGCGTCGTCACATCAAAGCCAATGCTGATAGTGGTCTCCCTCCAGCTGCCCTGATGGGACCCGTCGAGAATAGGGGGCAAGGGGGTGCTGCCGGCGGGGCAGTGTAAATGGCAATAAGATCACGTGGAGTGAGAGGATTGCGGCGCTCTTATCGCGCTCGCTGACAGTAATGCAGGCTGTACTACTCAAGAGGACAGAGCGCTAAACGCAGAGTCGGGCTTTTTGGTGTGACAGAACAGTTTGACTGTGAGCGATTCCTACCAGCTGAAGCTCTGCAAGCTCCGCGATGGTGATGCCCGTCGTCGCTTGACGCATGCGAAGTTTTTGCGCGGGTGATCTATGAAACTCCATGCCCCTTCACCAGGGTGAGGGTTGGTGAAACCCGTTGTACGGGCAAGTCCCACGGATTGGGCGTGCTCTAGTTGTAGACGATCGTGGTGAACTTCATGCGATCTAAAGCCGATTCAGAATATGTTTTTTCAGGCGTGTACGACTTGGCTGTTCGCAGTATCGGAAACAAAAGCTACACGCAAGCCAGATTAGCGTGAGGTATATACCGAAAATGCCCGCTCTAACATAGAAGGCGCCCTCAGCGAACTCTGCAGCTGGGAGAATTCGATACAGGGCAATCTGTACCAGCGCATGGGTCATATAAAGTGAATAGCTGCGCGCTCCTAAAGATACTAACCATGGATGCTGCCAGCCTCTAGCACTGTCGGTGCCTGAAAGGGCAAGGGAAAATATCATCAAAGTGAGGACGAATAGCAACACAATACTAACCGCATCGCCATCGAGAAAGAATGGTGCCACTAGCACTGCTGCCGTGCAGCAGTGAAGGAGAGCGCGGGGTAACTTGATCGAGCGATGATCGTGGTACCTCTGAAACTGATGAAAGAGCAAGCCCGAGAGGAAATAAGGGATGATGCACACCATTCCAAAGAACGGCTGCTGATGACCACGGGTGTAATACTCGCTGCCAGCCAAAGCAAGACCTAGGGAAGCAAGCAGAATGAATCCAGGTCTTGCCTGATGCCCTAAGCGTGCTGTCATCATCGCAAAGAACGGAAAGAGAAGGTAGGCAAACCACTCTGAGCTTATTGACCAAGAGGGATAGTTCCAGCTCAACTGAGCTACGGGGTGCCACATATGTATCAACAGAATATTATATAAGGCATCTTTTGCCGAAAACGCAGAGAGGCTTTCCAGGTATCCAAAATGCAAGAGTGTGTATGCGATGGATCCAGATAGCAGCATTGTGATTAAATGTACTGGATAGATGCGCGCAAGCCTGAGAAGGTAAAACTTAGTAACCGCCTGTTTCGATATGCGCGAGAAATCTCCTCCATGCGCCTCCCCTAAAATATAACCGCTCAGTATGAAGAACGCTGGAACGGCTAAGTTCCCTTTTGCCGTAATTGGTGCAATGTGTTGAAGCGCTGGGAAAAGTGTTTCTAGGGCGTGTCTAAAATGAAACGCAACGACCCATACAGCAAGTATTCCTCTCAGCGATGTCAGTGTGGAAGTATATATTTGGTTGCTGTTGGACTGCGAGTTTAGGGGTTTTTTGGCTTTCGACGCATTTGGCGTCGCCCCGGAGCGCTGCGTAGGACTGCACATTGTTTATCGCCCACAAGGATGTATAACGTCAGGCATAATAACCGGCGCCAAAACCTGGCGTAGCTAAGCTGAACACGCTGGATTGTGGCTGTATAACTGGCAATACGTCCTTTTTACATATGCTAAAGGGCATAAACTTCGGTGGTGTTCGGGTTGTCGTTATGCGTAGTGTTCGTGGTTCGTTGTGCCCTCACGGGGGATGGTAAAACCTCAGAAAGAGGGTATTGCAATCGTGACTACTCACGCTAGTCGCAGCTGGTGGAAGGCACCTCGAAAATGAGTTGCGAACTACATGTTGCGAGGCTACGTCATTGCAATGGCTGATGGTACATGGCATTTACGAAAAAGTACCATCTGTCGAGGATGGGCAAACCCTTCAGGAGAGTCATTGACACGTTCAATCACATGTTTCTCGTCGAAATTGAAAGGGTGAGCGAACAAGTCAATGCGGCGAAACCCTCCCGAAACAATATCCTTATTCCTGAAGTCCGAGGTGTTGATATGTGTAGATGTCAATAAGTATTTGTAGTTTGTATTGGCAAGGTTCCTGAGAACCTTGTCTATGTCGGCAATGGACAGGTGAAATAGGCAGTCTCGTATCAACAGCAAATCGCATTGGGGTATGGTGTCACTACAAATATCAGCCGTGGCGAAACGTATTCGGTCTGAGGCGAAGTTCTTATTGTTTTCTTCTATGAGTGACCCTACAATATCCAGCCCGATATAATGAACATTAGTATGTGGCAGTAGCTCCTTTATCCAGTTAAAATCTCCGCAAGGTGCATCGACCACTGTTTTGATACTGAGCTTCGGGATGGCTTCGACGAGCCAGCTTCTAAGAGCCAGTGTGAAAGTGATTTCACTGCCCAGGCCGCTTTTGGACTCCGCTGACTCCCATAGGTTGTTGGTATAGATTGCGGAAAAGCGCTCACTTAAAGACGGTAACGCGAGCATTTTCCGGTGTTGCCTTCTTCGATATTTACGATACAAGTATTGAGGTACAGACCTCATAGTGGCAAGAAGGCCTTCTCGCTTGATACGTTCCAGCGCTTTTTTGTATGTCATGATGGAGATTAGAGGTGTGTCCTCAATACGAAGAAGTGGAGGAGCGCTGGAGACGTCCTTTGACGAGACCTTGCTAGTGCCACGTCAGGAGTGTATCCGTAGTGAGCGCTTTCAGCTACAGAATGGCTTAAGATGAGGCGCTCATCATCGTTGATGACCGCTAGGCGCTCGATTCGTGCGTCAAGGTTGTTTTTGAATGCTCTTCTGGTGTGCGGCCGCTTCGAATCGGACAAGCTGTGGTACCGGCTGCTAATTCCTCAACGATGCGCTCCTCGGTTCATGATTGGGATGACCGAGGCTTTATCACGGTTGAACCGGTGCAGGCTGCGGAGGGATCGGTTGGCTCTGGAGCTGAGTTTTGTGAGTTGGCCTTTAACTTGCAGCATCGGTTCGCCTCTGATCAGTAGTTCACTTGATCCTTTGAAATACTGCAGTGTCAGGTGGCCACGCGTGGACGGCTTCTCTGGGCAATGGTTTAGGGAGCTCGAAGTCAATCCTTAAACCGGTAATGCATTCCGTTTATGCTGTGGTAGTTTCGACTACTGTGGGATGTCAGTTGTAGCAACGGCTGGACCCGATCATCAGATGGAAGGCTTCGTGACGCCGCTAGTCAGTATCATCGTGCCGAGCTTCAACCAAGCTCAATACATCCTTGCGACACTTGAGTCGATCTCCTCACAGGATTACGGTAGTTTAGAGGTGCTGGTCATCGATGGAGCTTCAACGGACGGAACCGTTGAAGTACTCCGCGAGTATCAGCAACGTGATAGTCGTCTGAGGTGGTGGTCACGACCAGACTCCGGAGTGGCCGAGGCCGTTAACGAGGGTTTGCGGCGAGCTAGGGGGGAGTTTGCGGCGATTCAAAGCTCAGATGATGTTTATTTCCCCGGGGCTGTGAGCGCAGCTGTGCAGGCGCTCTTGATGAATCCTCAGGTGGGAATTGTTTATTCAAACTGCTACCCACTTCGTCAGGACGGTTCCAGATATCCTCCCACAGCTTGGGAGTCATACAGTTTGGCGCGTCTTCTGTGCGGCCGCACCTTCATCATGCAGAACAGTGCTTTCTTTCGGCTGGAGCTGGCACGGCAGGTAGGTGGTTGGAGACCAGATTATTTCGTGGCGGACGTTGATATGTGGCTTCGGATGCTAGAACACACAACCGCATTGCAGATTCCTGGGCTGTGGTCTGGGTGGAGAAAACATCCAGATCAGCGAAATAATCAAAGCGGCCGAATCCATTCCAGCTACACACGGATGCTGCAAGAGGCCAATGTCGTTCGCAGAGGCCCCTGGCAATTGAGGTGCGCAGCGGCGGCTGGCTGGCGAATTCTTCTGCAAGAGTACAATCCAAATCACTCTACATGGCAACTCAGGTGGCGCCTGTGGCAGGCACTCTTTATCTATCCACCAAGCTTCTGGGCAATACGTGATAAAGCGACTTTAGTGCCTGGCATGAGGACCTTACTTCGCCGGTTAGGAGTCAGGGCTAAGTGACTGCGCCGCCACTCGTCAGTATCGTCCTGCCAACAAAAAACCGTCTTTCTACTCTTCCTCGTTCCGTTGCTAGCGTCTGCGGTCAGTGCTACCGCAATTGGGAACTCATCATTGTGGACGACCACTCCACAGATGCCACACAGGAGTGGGTTAGCAGTCTCAGGGATCGGAGGGTACGTTACTTGCGCTTAGAGTCTTCGCAAGGCGCCGCTGCAGCTCGTAACTTTGGCGTAAAGCAAGCCCGAGGGGAGTGGATAGCTTTTCAAGATAGCGACGACGAATGGGTGTTGGATAAGCTTGATAAACAATTATTCGTTGCGCAGGCGGGAGGCTTTAGCTGGGTAGGTGGCTCTATTGTGACGTGGTCCGATGGTGGAGTCGTGACTGAGAGGTGGACGGCGCCGCAGGGCTATACCGAAATCCGTCACGATGCAGTAGTGCGCGGGGCGGGACTAATGACGCCGAGTTGGCTAGTTCGGCGGAACGTGCTGGAGAACCTTGGTGGGTTCGACGAATCTCTGCCATGCTTGGAGGACTGGGAGCTGCTTTTCCGGCTAAAGAGCGTCTACAGGATGGGGGTGACTAGAGATATCGTGCTAATGCGTTACGGCAGCAGCGATAGCTTATTTGCGGAGTTAGATAAGCGTGTCGAAGGTTTGCAGGGAGTGTTGCTGACCCATATACGATTGCTCACCGAGTACCCTCGTTGGCGCGTGTACTGGGAGTTAGAGTTGGCGCGTCTCTATGGCCTGCAAGGACAGTATAAACAGGCAGTTCACCAAGCCCTTCAGTTGAGGGGTGGTGGCGGAGAGCAATGGCGGTCTCGCGTGTCTCTACTATGGGCTGCTCTCCACCGCTCACGCGCCCGGCTACATGGTGTGGTGTTGAAGCCGCCCATTGGTAGATCTTCCACTCTTGAGGTTCATTGAGCATGTCAGTGCCAGTGGTTAGCGTAGTCATACCAACGCGCAATCGCGCAGAGCTTTTGCGTAGATCGGTTCAGAGTGTCTTGGGGCAATCGTTCACTGACTTAGAACTGATCGTCGTCGATGATGCTTCTACAGACCACACTCAACAGGTACTCAGGGAATTTTCTGATTCGCGTTTGAAGGTCATTCGGCGGGAGGAAAACTGCAGCGCAGCGGTCGCGAGGAATACGGGTATAGACGAGGCGAGAGGGGAGTTCGTCGCTTTCAACGACGACGATGACTTCTGGTTTTGCCATAAGCTGGAACGTCAGGTTGCGGTGCTTCGCTCATGCCCTGACGCCGTATGGTGTTTAGCGGGGTTTTTACTGTTGGCGCCAAGCGGCGCACGTTATGTTGGAGGCCCTAAGTATCGAGCTCAAATTGACTATTCCGAGGGGGTTTCCCGTGGTCACGTGGATGGCCGCAACGACTGGAGCATGGTTGCTACCCCAGGCTGGGTCGTTCGCCGCGAGGCATTGAGTTCTGTTGGTGGCTTTGATCCCCACATCCGCTCATTCGATGATTGGGAGTTGGGTTTGAGGCTCAGCCAACTGGCGCCGCCTGTCTTCGTCGATGAGCCACTCTTTGTTCAGGATCTAGTTGCTGGTGGAGGAGTGCGGCGCCAGGAGCTCGCCCGGGCGTTTGATATCCGCGTAATCATGCGTAAGCATGCAGAGATATGGGCGAATCGTCCCGAGGTGTTGAGCCATCACTGGTACCTAATCGGTCGATTTCTGAGTGTTCATGAGCCGCCGCCTGCGGGGCGAGAAGAGCTACGCAAAGCACTCTCCATACGTCCTCTGTATTGGCGCTACTGGCTTGCTCTAGCGCTCACTTATGTAGGCGCTGATCTGAATAGGCGCTGGATGAAAAAATTGCGCCAACTCAAACATCGATCAGGACCTGCGTCGGTGCGCAGCTCATGATGACTCCTCCGGAGCAGGCAAAGGTCACAGTCATTATCCCGACTCATAATCGAGCGCATTTGCTGCGCCGGTCTGTTATGAGTGTGCTCGGCCAAACACACCGTGATATTGAGCTAATCGTCATCGATGATGCCTCCACCGACGCGACGCCGGAGGTGCTGGGGAAGATCGACGACTCGCGCCTCACCGTTCTGCGAAACACTCAGAATCACGGTGCTGCAGCAGCGCGAAACAAAGGCATTGCGATTGCTAGTGGACAATATCTCTGTTTCCAGGACGATGACGATTATTGGCTGGCTGAAAAGATCCAGCGTCAGCTGCAGGCACTTGAAAAGAGCCCCGGCACACGGTGGTGCCTAGCAGCTTATGTGCGTCTGACGGCAAAGGGCGCAGTGTATGTTGGTGGGTCCTTTTACGAAAAGCAGGTGGATTACACCCGTGGGATTGGCCATGGCGGTCCTGAGTGGAGTCTCATCACTACGCCAAACTGGTTAGTGGAAACTGCGTTAATTCGAGAGGTCGGTGGCTTTGACGAGCGTATTCATTCGTGGGATGACTGGGAGCTCAGTCTGCGCATTCGTAATCACACAGACTTTGTGCATGTCAATGCGCCACTCTGGATTCAAGATCGCGTTGACGGAGGAGGATTGACGAAAGCGGAACGGGCGCGGGCTGACGATATGCGGTTGATTCTTGTGAAGCACGGGGCAATGTGGACAGGTAGACCGGATGTGATGGCGAGGCACTACTACGTCATAGGTCGCGCCGAGAGCTTGTACGACGACCGTCCTGGAGCTGGGCGGGACATGATCAAGAAATCTTTGAGGGTGCGACCAATTCAGATCAAAGCCTGGGTTGCGCTGCTCCTCAGTTACATTGGACAGAGTTTCACGAAGTCAACAACGATGTTTCTGCGGCGTTGGAGAGAGCGGGTGAATACGCGATGACTACGCCGCTCGTGAGCGTGATAATGCCAACCTTTAACCGCGCTCATACTATCGACCGGGCTATACATTCGGTTTTGCAGCAAACGCACGCGTCGATAGAGCTAATCATTGTTGACGATGGCTCCACAGACGGTACGGCCAGTGTGGTTGCAAGATGGGCTGATCCGCGTGTTCGCTACATCGCATTGGAAAGAAACAGTGGGTGTGCTGCTGCTCGTAACGCCGGTATTGCCAGGGCCACCGGTCGATGGCTAGCGTTCCAAGACAGCGACGACGAATGGCTACCGCACAAGCTTGAAACCCAGCTGCGAGTGATACGCGAGCAAGAAGAAGACCCTGAGCTAGTCGGAGTAGTGAGCACTTTGCTGCGTTATGGCAAAGCTGGAGCCGAGCTCATCAGATGGCCGCGCGATTCGCAAGGCGTTTGGGTGGAAGCCCCGAGGACGATTGAGGGTCTGACAGCTTATCTGCAAAGCTTGCTACTCAGTAGCTCCGTGGTGACAGAGGTCGGTGCTTTTGACACAAAACTCCGGACTCGTAGCGATTACGAGTTGGTACTGCGTTTGTTGAGTGCTGGACGATTAAGGTTTTGTGATGATGTTCTGGCTTTCTCCCATGAGAGTCATGATGGTGTCTCAACCAATTGGGCGGAGAAAGAGGTGTCGACCTCGTACCTGCTCGACAAGCACAAAAGCTTACTTTTGGGTCGACCGGACTATGCCACGTCAATTTTGTTTGACTTAGCCAAGGTGCATCTTTTTGCAGGGAATGCCTCTGCGGCTCGGTATCGACTGCGGCAGGCGCTTGTAAGGAACCCGCGGCTGCCAAAGCTATGGTTGTTACTTGCGATGACATTGGGGGGCTCAGCTTTCGTGAGCGGGCTGTTAAACCGGCGCGCTTCAAGACTCCCGATGATCCATTGGTAAGCGCTTCAGTGTTGAGCTCAATGAACATTGTGATGTACACACCTTGGTACTCACCACATTTGGGTGGTGTAGAGACTGTTGTTAATTTGTTGGCGACCCAATTCCGGGTCGAGAAACACGGTGTCACCATTGTCACGCCATATCCTGGGCCACAACCAAATGGCCCAGAGGTACTGCGAAATCCCTCGCTTCCGAGGCTCGTACGAGTGATCTGGGAGGCTGATGTGGTTTTGTCATTCAGCACCACGTGGCGGTTTCTCTGGCTGCCTCTGTTGATGGGAAAGCCAATCATGATCAATCATCCTGTGATGGGTGCGGAGCGCAAATCTGTGCGTTCTATCTCGAAACGGTGGCTGTGTAGCTTGGTCGAAAATTCGGCACCTAGCCAGTTTGTAGCGCAGCGGGTACCGAGTGGCGCAACAGTGCTCCCAAATCCTTTCGATGATGAAATCTTCTATCCACCAAAAGTCGAAGCGCGTTCTTATGATGCGGTTTTCTTGGGCAGACTAGTTCCCTTCAAGGGCGTCGACATACTGCTCAAGGCTGTCGCAATCTGGCGGCAAAGCCGGCCGGATGTTCGCGTGGCGATTATTGGTGATGGCCCTCAGCTCGAAAGACTCCAGCAGCTAAATAGCGACTTAGGGGTGACAGAGAATCTGAGCTTTCTAGGGGAGTTGACAGGTGACGCCTTAGCACAAGTACTGCGCTCTAGTAAGTCATTGGTGGCACCCTCTCGAGGCGAAGAGGCTTTCGGAATCACGGTTATTGAGGGTTTGGCCTGTGCATGCTACGTCGTAACCAGTGGCAGAGGCGGGTTACGGGAGGCCGGTGGGGACACTGCCTTGCATTTCTCGGCAGATGACTCCCGGCAACTCGCTGAAGCTTTGGAGGCGGCTTGTAACCGCTACGGCGAGCAAGGTCCAAACATTGCCGGGCTAGACGGCGTGGCGAAGTATCGTAAGCACGCCGTTGCTCGAGAGTTCTTGACGACTTTGGAGGGGATGGTTTGATGGTGGGAATTGGGATGTCGGCCTCGAGAATCAATTCACTGCTGGCACGAGGGCTGCGTAGGGCAGCCGCAAAAGTGGATTTCTTCCACGCTGGCGTCCCCGATTTGCGTAATGGGCTGAAGCTCTTAGCTCGCCATGGCCTGGCTCCGGACACCATTGTTGATGTTGGTGCGTTTGAGGGGCAGTGGTCTCGGTCAGTGTCAAGCATCTTTCCTCAGGCAGAGCTCTTCCTATTTGAGCCTCAAGCAGATAAACATGGGCTGATTCGTGAGAACCTTCGAGGGAAGCGCTTCACGCTTCGTTCCGATTTGTTAGCGGATACGGAAGGCCGCGAAGTGACCTTCTATAAAATGGCCTCTGGGTCGTCATACAAGGAGGAGCTGACGTCATTTTCGAGACGCTGCCAGTTAATGACCACCAGCACACTTGACAAGGAACTTGGCAGCGTTGCCCTTGGAAAATGTTTGCTCAAACTTGACACTCAAGGGAGCGAGCTTGAAATCTTGACAGGGGCAGAGCATGTCCTGAGTCATGCGGAATGTATTGTCATGGAGGTTGGCCTGCTGCCGTACAACAATGCTGCCCCGCTTGTGCACCAGGCTATGGATTTCATGGCTGCCAAGGGCTTCCGCTTAGTCGATATTGTTTCGCTGCACCGGCGGCGCTCTGATGGGGCCACGCTCCAATTCGATGGGGTCTTCCTGCCTGAGCATGGGCGCTTGTGGCGTCAGCTGAGTTCACATCATCTAGTTTCTCGTGGTTAATCCAGGCTCCACGAGTTATTCCGGCATAACGCAACAACTGTCCGCGGAGCAGTATGTTGACTTTTCCGCGGCAGCAACTTGGTTGCTCTTTCTGGGAGTGTTTTTCGCTCCTTGCGAGTCATTACGCGTCAGTGGGGCGCTGAGTATTTCAGACTTGTGTATCGGTTTAGCGATTGCGGTCAAATTTCTCGGGCAAGATGCGAGTACAAGTCGGATGTGGCTACCGTTGCCTTGGGTAGTCGCGCTCATACTGGGTTTGGTCACGGCATTGTGGCAATTGGAGCTCAACTCATCGACTTACCGCCAAAACGTCACTCAGTACATTGTGTACAGCTATATCCACATCGTGGTGCCGCTCGTGATCGTGCAATGGTATTCAAGTGGTCCGCGAGTGGTACCGCAGTTAGTGACGGCCTGGATCCTTGGAAGCACCTTGAGTGCTCTTGTTGCAGTAATGGATGCCAACGGTTTATGGCCAGATCTTCTGGATGCTTACGCGAAAGATGAAGGCCGTAGATTCGCCGGGATGGCACTGCACTCGACTAGCTTGGGCTTCAATGTGTCAATGGCTTTGGCGGCAACATCGGTACTCTTCATTCGAAGTAGAAGCTGGATGGGTAGCTTGGTGTGGCTGTTGGTCCTATACGTGAATTTTTCAGCGGCAAACCTTTCAGGGTCGCGCAGTAGCCTCTTGGCGCCAGTGGTCGGCCTAGTTTTTGTGGTGTGCTTCTCATTATGGAGCCGTCATTTCCGCTGGAGCCATGTCTATAAGCTAATCCTCGTAAGCGCTTGCGTAGCGTTGGCTCCTGTGCTCATTCGGGGAGGCCCCGCCCCAGATTCACAGTCTGCATACAGCCGTCTTTCCGGCGCAGCCTCATCTGTAGTTTCCGATTATCGAAGGGCAGTTCGTCAGGCCGAGTCGTGGGAGGATATTTGGGAAAGGCCTGTACTGGGCAACGGATACCACACCATAGGGCAAGCCCATCATCGCTTGTTAGAGCTTTTAGAAGCCGGTGGTTTAGTGATGTGCTTCAGTTTTGCCCTCCAAATGGCATTTATGTATCTGATCGTCATTTCTGCATGGCGAAAAATGTCTGCACCAGATACTTTCTATATGGGTTTGATAGCTGCCAACGTCGCCTACTGGTCCGTGTTTTGGGCGCACTCAGGCTTGTTCAGTAGAACCGTAGGTGTATTGTTTGGCCTGACGCTACTTGGGGCGATAAGGCTAGTGTTGCAGCGTTCTGCGGAAGAGGGGCGCCTTTGGAGTGAAGTGAGTTAACAATGGAAAAAGCTCGGGTTCTATACCTTGCTGGAGCCGGCCGTAGTGGTGGAACCCTGATCGGCCGAGTGCTAGGTCAGATGAAGAACTTTTTCCCCGTTGGGGAGCTCCATGACACCTGGGCTAGGAACTTCCTGCGAAGTGGGCATTGTGCGTGTCGACATAGTTTTCAGGAGTGCGAGTTCTGGGGGAGGGTTTTTTACCCCAATGGCTGTTTGATTGATGGATGGAAGCCGGAGGCCATGCATGAGTGGCGCCAGAAGTTTCGATTCTCCCAACGTCCGGAGTTGATGTTCCACTCCGGACGCACACGCGCGAGGCCAGATTTCGATGAATACCTCGGACGACTCGACGAGCTGTATCTCCGACTTGCTGAGCAGACTGGCGGCAAGATCATCGTAGAGACGTCCAGAGTGGCGTCGTATGGTACGGCGCTGTCAATGTTGCCAAATGTCGAGCTGTGGGTTTTACATTTGGTCCGTGATGTCAGAGGAGTCGCTATGTCATGGCGTAGCGACAAGCAGTGGCTAAAACAGCGCGGGTGGATGGGCATTGCGTTGGAGTGGGCCATCTCGAATGTGTTGGCGGAGCGGGTGCTGGGTCACAGCGCGCTACATTATCGGCTCATGCGGTTTGAGGACTTTCTACACAACCCGGGCGTTAGTCTGGAAGGTATATGTGACTGGCTGGGTGTCAGTTATGCGTCTCCTCTTGCAGAAGATAGCCGCACTGTGGATATCCAAAATTATCATGGAGTAGTGGGCAACCCAGACGCCTTCAAGACCGGGCCAACGGAAATTAAGGTGAGTGATCCGTGGCCGCAACGAACGCCGTCTTTGCCCAATCAGGTGCTGGCGACAACCTGCAGACCGCTACTTAGGAGATACGGATACAACTGAGCGTTGGATGGTCCTCGGCTTACCACCTGTTGTCTTCTTCGTAACCAAGGTCAATAAGTATGTCGCCAAATCGGCTCAGGAAGGCTGTTTTCAACTCGGGGGTGAAATACCGCCGCCACTTCTGAGGCTCATTACCAGTCACATGTGTCATGCGACGCAGCTCACGGGTGCTCTTTCGATTAAGGTCATGTTTACGAGCAATGCGCATCGCAACCGTTTGTTCGTCGTCCCTCAGTCCTGCATGAGAAAAAATCCTATTGAAGCCCTGATCGAAATTGTCTCTCAAGTCTTCAAAGCGTACCTCTAACACCTTTTCGTTGGTGTAGTTCCAGTCTCTCATGCTTTCGATAGTCCACCTTGCATAGTGATCCATCTCAAAGATGAGGCCATCGTCACGGCTGAGTTGACACAATGTCTGCTGGTACGAAAGGCCGGCGAGTGTGCGAAGGTATGACTTCTTCCACGCTTCATCGCGATGGCGCTGAGAGTAGGGCACTAAGGGAAAATCGATGTCGTCTGGAAAAGGTGGAGATGGCGGAACATTTGTGCACCATCCTTCTTGGGTTTGCCGATGATAAAGGTAGCCCGAAACAATAATGTCTCGGGGGTCGCGAATGAGATGCACGCCCACATAAGGTTCAGTGACTTGGTCCAGTGCAATTAATGAGTGGGCATACAGCATGACCTCCGCGTCTGGAGCAAGGCCTGTTTTGTAGCCATGCAGCGTACGAAACCGCCAACCAAAACGCCGAGATACAGCAGCGAAAATTTTGCTTAACAGCTCCGTTCCCGACTTGTGGTAGCAGGCCAGAACAATTGGTTGATTGCGCCGATGTCGATGTGCCACGAGCCGGCCGGGATTGGCAATATCGCGAAGCAAGCGAGCGCTAGCCCGGAGGGCTTTGGAGTGGAAAACTGCGGTCGTCAACATGTGAGTCTGGTTCAATGATGATGAGGCTTTGTTGTCGATATGCCGTGGACATTAACCCGTAGCCAATGGTAATGGCTGCATTTGCGCAATGATCAGTGCTGAGCTGGCGGTCACGAGTTAGAGCCTAATACCTCGGGTGATAGGCTGCGATCCCATAACCGCCGACCCATGACATACACTTCTAACGTCGGCTAGAGAATCTTATTTTCAGGCTTGGCCGGAATCGCCAGCAAAGGTAGCCCAGACATCCCGATGGAAGACGCTAGTGGTCAGGCTCGATTGAGCGTCATTATCCCAACTTACAATCGGGCACGTGCTTTGCGTCGGGCGCTTGCGAGTGTATTGCCGCAGCTGAGTGTTGATGACGAAGTCCTCATCATCGACGACCAATCCACGGATGAGACATCCGAGCTGGTGCGTGGGGTGAAAGACGCTCGCATCCGCTATATGTCAACGACATGTCGAGAGGGGCCCGCAAAAGCGCGGAACATGGGGATTCATGCGGCAAATTCAGAGGTGTTGGTTTTTCTAGATAGCGATGACGAGTGGATGCCAGGACGTCTCAGTCTTACCTACGACGCTTTTGAGCTGCGGCCAGAGGCCGTTGCCATCGCCTGCGGCTGCGAGTGCCCTCAAGATGAGTCACGCTCTTACGGAAGGGCTCATGGTGAAATGACGCCAATCGATTTAGGCCCGTGGATTCCGTGGCGTGTACCGGGGGCGTCTTGCTGGATGGTCAGACGAGACACAGCAATGTCTGTGGGTGGCTTTTCTGAGGATTTAAGTCGTTTTGAAGACTGGGAATTCATCATAAAGCTGGCGAAGAAGGGTCAGGTTCTTTGGTTGCCTGCCCGCCTCGTCCGCTACCACAAAAGTGCTGACAGCCTTTTGGCGGACGAGGCCGGTTACGCGGCGAGCTTGCAGAGAATTCTTGTTCGTCATTCGGAAGTTATCCGTCCCTCGGCCATGGCGTATTCTCACTACGCGAACTTACTCGGCCAGACGCTATGCAAAGAGGGTAGTGCTAAGGCCGCGCGGCGGTGGTTCAAACATGCTTGGAGCGCAAGGCCAGGGCATCCGCGCAGTGTGTTGAACTGGTTGGTTTCGTGGGCTGGAAGACGGGCCTTCGTCGCCTATGTCAATCTCGCTCGATCTGTGCGTGCTCGAACTGCGGGCGCCTTTGAACCGGACAGTCGAACACATGGTTAAACGATCTTTGCGACGCTTTTTACTGCGTGCGTTGCGGCCCGCGCATTGTCGATGGCTGTTCGACGCACCACGGGGCGCAGCAGTTCTTGATATTGGTTGCGGGAATCACTCACCTACGCGGGTCAAGTCACTCAGGCCGGATGTGCACTACACCGGAGTCGACGTAGAGTATTTCCACCTCAACGCGCACGATATCGAGATGGCTGCTGAGGTCATTATCTTGCCTAAAGATCGTTACGCAAGTGCACTCAAGCAGAGCCTAGATGGGAGGACCTTCGATCTGATCATCCTCCAGCATGTCTTGGAGCATGTCGATGATCCGCTGGGTGTGCTCCGAGTGGTTTCTGAATGCCTGTCGACGAACGGCGTGATCTACGCATCATTCCCGACCAAGGCGAGCGTGCATTTTCCATCAGCCGAGGGCACTTTGAATTTCTACGATGATCCTACACATCGTCATGTGATCAGCGCCGCCGAAGTTTATCGGGAATTGGAACAGGCGCACTTGACTCCAGAGTCGGTTCATTTGCGCTACAGGCATCCTGTGTACGCTTGCCTGGGACTGGCGCACTGGGTAATTCAACTTCCGCGAAGACTTTGTGGGGGGGCTATGCGTGTCAACAGCTTCATTTGGTCGCTGTATGGCTTTGAAACAATTATCGTATTCCGCCGCTACGCTAGCGAATCAGTATGATTCACATCGTTACGCTCATGGCTTTTGGCGATGCACTGATCACATTGTCAGTCTTGGAGCGCGCGCGTGAGCAGGGAGCTCAATTTAATATCATAGGAACTGGTCTGACGCGGCAAGTCTCTGAGCAGATGCGTTTTCCATTGCCCATTCACTCTATTCTTCCAGATAAGGCGGCTTTCAATACCGTTAAAGAGCGAGGGGTGCTCGCGGCTGTAAGGGACTTAGGGTTGGCGTGGTGGCGATTGGGGCGTCAAACCAATCCTGGCGATATGCTTGTGTTTGAACGTGATGGTATTCGTAATCGGCTCTTGGTCTGGCCTGGGCGTCAAGGTTGTTACACACCCACAGGGAGAAGTGTGTACGAAGACCGCCGCATACTGCTGGAGAGTTTGCTGGGCGTTCAGTGCCCGTGGCCTTCATTGCGGTTACCGCAGCATTCGGTGCGTCGAGTCGTCATCAACCCCTGTGCACGTTATCGCGAACGATGGTTGTCCTCCAAAGTCATTGATAACGTCGTGCTTCTCGCTAAAGAGCGGTGCTGGAAAATAACTCTTATCGACCCTTGTGGTCAGTATTTGCAGTACTCCGGGCGAGTCGACACATACCTAGCCAAGCCTAAGCTAGCCGATGCCGTGCAGGCACTGCTTGCTGGTGATCTTTATATCGGGCCGGATAGTTTTTTCGTGCATTTGGCCTACTACTTCAACATACCCCATTTTGGGTTTTTCCAGCCTGGCCACTTAGTGTTCCAGCCGCCTGGGATGCGGGAAACTGGAAACTGGCTCGCATTTGATCAGGTTGAAAAATATCAGATGTTAGCTAATGGCGTAGATGGCTACTTGGGCTATGTCTGACAGCTCTCTGGGTGACGGAAGACCAAAGAAAACTGAGGGGCGAATGCGGATTGAAATCCTCAGCTTGAACTATGCCCCCGAGCCGACCGGCATTGGGAAATTCACCGCTGATATGGCCCGTTGGTTTGTGCAAAGAGGGTTGCAGGTGACCGTTGTTTGTGGGTTTCCCCATTACCCGGCATGGCGCCTCGATCCGGCGTATGAGGGGCGAGTATCCCCCTGGAGAGTCCTGTGCGAGACAGTTGACGGTGTTCCTGTTGAAAGGATTCCGCACTATATTCCTCGCGAGCATAACCTTGGGGCAAAGGGCCGAATTGCCCTGGAAACGAGCTTCAATTTGCGCGGCGTAATGTATTGGCTCCGGCGGCTGTTTATTCGAGCTAAGCCAGACGCTATGGTCGTCGTTGTTCCGCCTCTGCAAGCAATGATTTGGCCGTGGCTGTACTGCGCGCTACGGAATGTTCCACGAGTGGCTCATGTCCAAGATTTGCAGGCTGATGCCGCTCTTCAACTCGGTATGCTTAGCGGTAGGCGTCTACGGCGACTGCTGTTTTTCCTGGAGGAGAAGCTGCTTCAGAGGGCTGCACTGGTGTCAACAGTGAGTCCAGCCATGCTCAATAAGATCGTCGCAAAGGGCGTGAGCCAACAACAATGTTTGTTGGTTCCCAACTGGGCGGACCTGCAAGAAATCTCTTCGCAAGAGGATGGCACCAAGGTGCGCAGTAGGTTAGGGGTCCGTTCAGATCAAGTACTTGTGCTGTACGCGGGGAATATGGGTTTTAAGCAAGGCCTTGGTGGGCTGCTAGAAGCTGCTCAGGCTCTACAGAACGATGCACGCATTACTTTCGTGATGATTGGTGAAGGCGCGGCGAGAGCAAGCCTCGAGGCGCAAGCCAGTGACCTCGGAGTGACCAATGTTAAGTTCTTCCCGTTACAGCCAAGAGAGCAGCTTCCTTCCATACTAGCGGCTGCAGACATACATGTTGTTCTTCAGCAGCGTGCCGCAGCAGATCTAGTTATGCCATCCAAACTGGCCAATATTTTTGCGGCGGCTAGACCCAGTATTGTGACTGCAGAAGCGGGCACAGCCCTTGCGGAAACTATCTCCAAGTCTGGTGGGGGCGTTTGCGTGCCCCCAGAAGATCAACAAGCTTTGGTGCGCGCCATCCAAGACCTTGCCGCCTCGGCTAGCCTGCGGTTACGGCTTGGATCGCGTGCGCGCGCGTACGCCGAGGAAAACTTAAATATTGATAGGATTCTGGGCGACTTTCTCATGAGCCTGAAGTCACTGCAGACGCCTTAACTTATTCTGCTTCGAGAATCTCTTCTCCACCGAAAACATCCAGATTGGAATCGACGCACTAGTGCCATTACACCGAATGTCCAAACACATAGGGCCATGGCTGGGCGCCGATCTACGTCGCCTGCGGTTCGCGAATAATTGTCGTCAACGACTCTGGGGGACGCCGAAGATTTCTCAGGTGGCCATGTTCCATAGTGGTCGCTGCGGAAGTACGCTTCTCGCCGACGTGTTGCGGCAACATTCACAAGTGCGCTGGAGTGGTGAGATCTTTGATGGAGTTCGCAGCTATTGCCCTGGCTTTGAGCCAACTCGGCCGTGGGTTGAAGAGGTCATTCGGCGTTCGGTTTGCGCAGCCTCAAGCGGCGTCATGGGGTTTGAAACAAAAGCCATGCACTTCAGCTCTCGCTGTGTGCCTCAAACGCCACAAGAGTACGTTCAGCTTTTGCAAAAACTAGGTTGCACTCACTACATCCTACTTACTCGTCGAAATGCCCTGCGCGCCTTGGTTTCTGGTCTATTTGTGTATCACCAAGGTCGGAAAGAGCTTTCGCATGACGGTGCCCTGGAGCTGCCGCGCAGTGTCAAGGTAGATATTGAGGCACCCAGTGGGCCTGGGAATGGAGACCTTCTTTTTGTACTCCGGTGGTACCTCGAATTTCAGCGAAATATGATCGAGGCGCTCCCCCAAAGCCAATTGCTTCAGCTCGTTTTTGAAAATGACATAGAGCCAGGGGTGGAAGGCGCTTACCGTAAGGTCTGCGAGCATGTGGGCATCTCGCCCGAGCGATATGAGTTACGCATGCGAAGAGTCAATCCCTTTCCGCTGTCGTCAATGATCATGAATTTTGGCGAGGTTGCTAGCTACCTCAAGGGGACCGAGTTTGAATGGATGCTCGCCGGATAAACGCATGCATAGTGCCGCTGCCCCATGAAATGGGGAAGGCGAAACCTTGAGCTCTAGACTCATCGCCTGGAATGCAAGCGGCTGCTTGGCCGCGTTGACGTGTAGACCCCCAAACTGGTTCCGCCACTAGTAGAACGCGCCGACCGATGCTCCAGAATCTCGGTAGAAGGAGCTCACTGTTTTGACGGTTTCCGGCATACCTGAGCTGGTCTAAGCCTTAACGATGCTAGACGCTGAGACTCCTGATCACTCTGTTGAATGAAAATCCCATGACATCTGTGGTGGCTCCTTCGGGAACAAGACCACGTCTGCAGATTATGGCGGCGTTCTAAATTGCTGATTGTCTTATAGTTGCGCTTGAGCCGCGACAATGTTGGGGAAGGAGGCGCCATGATGCAGACAACATCTTGGGTGGTCACGTGTCTATGTCTTTGACCGTGCTGGCGGCAACTTCGTTTTCGCGGAACGTGTGAACCTCGAGCGAACAAACCTTTGGTGCCAGGATGTACAGCAAGATAACAACGCAGAGCGGCTCTTGGGTCAAGCGGCATGCTCACAACACTCGATTTGAGACGGCTCTTGCACTGGCAACCCGCTACAAGGGTTTGGAGGTGCTAGATTACGGGGCTGGTGACGGACATTTTGCTAAGCGTTTACTGAGCAAAGCCCCACAAGTCACCGCTTATGAGCCATTGGGGCACATGCACGAACAGCTCAGGCAAAATGCGCTCGACGAGATCTCTGGCGGAAGGATCATCGCCGAGCGGCAATACTCGAACTTGGGCGTGGCGAAGTATGACCTGATCTTCTGCTTAGAAGTGTTGGAGCACTTGCCCGAGCGCATACTTTTGCGGTCACTGGAAGAACTACAATCCTTGTTATCGCCGACGGGTGTCCTCATCATTTCGGTACCCATTGAAACTGGCGTGAGTGGATTGCTGAAGAACTGCATACGAAAGATGCTCCGAAAACCACATCACGGGGGGACGTGGCCGAATATACTGAAGTCCGCTCTCAATATGCCGGTGGGGCGATTTCCAGGGCCTGCAAACTGTAGCTATATTCCGAGCCATATCGGGTTTTCGCATAAGAGCTTAAGGCCAAAGTTCGAAGCCAGCGGGTTCTCGGTGATCGACACTCAATTTTCACCATTTCCATGGTTTCATGGCGTGCTTAACTCACAGGTATTCTTCGTACTTCGCCACTCACCGAGTTGATTGCTGATTCTGCGACGCTTTAGCATCAATATTCGCCGTGGTGTTGATTACGTTGATCCTCACTGGTGAGGAAGCTGTTTAACAGAGTGGGTTGTCACCGCGTGTTGAGTGCAAAGTGCTCGCGTACTCGCCGGAAAAATGCACTTCAGCATTGAAGTCAAAAACGTTAGGCAGGTGCTCGAACCCCCGAGTACTGTTGTCATAGCACTGGATAGCCCAGTCACAGGAAGATGGTCACGCTATTGCGCATGCACCCTTGCATTGTCAAAAGAGCTAGACTTAAGTGAAAGTTTTGAACTAGTGGGAGAGGGGTGTCGGAGATGGCCATGGTGCCCCATCCGAACATTGGGTCTGGTCTAGGTACTTCCAGGCCAGCGGAGAAGTTTCCGTTCGTGACTAAGGCAGGCATAGACATAGTCAAGGCACAGGGATCACATGCGTGTCTCTTCGTCATTCTTCCCGTGAGTGTCTTGGGTCTTCGGTCGCTAAAGCGTTCTTGTCGAGTGCCGCTCACTTGGACGGGTCTATCTCGGTGTTGTGAGGTCGCCAACTACGCAAATAGCGCTATCGCCGATAGGACTCGCCCCTCTTGTGCACGAGTCAACCCTGATATCAAATCCGCAGGTAAAGGTCCCTTATGACACGCCAAACTTTCTCGGCTATTTGTCCTTAGTGTCAATGGGTCATAGCAATGACTAGCCACAAAGAGGCAATTGAGAACTTTGGGCGTAGCTCGCAAACGCTTGGGCGGCGCAACAGCCGCAGTGGTTACGAACAGTTCATTGTAGGGATGATGTTTGGCCTAGCCGCTTTGGACGTACTCATGGTGGTCGCCACGGGCTATGCGGGCAGCTGGCTACTCGGTCAGTTTGTACACGACCACGCTCTCCTTGGGCGCGATCAATACAGCGTACTGATTACGCTAGTGGGGTTGGCGAGCCCGCTGTGTATTTTCGTTTTTGGTGGATATCACGTTGGTGGCTTGGCTCAAGATTACCGAATAGTTACGACCGCACTTGTGGGATGGTCGCTTCTGTTCGCGGCAGCCCTAGTGCTAACCGTGATGTTCAAGGTCTCTGCTCAATTTTCCCGTCTTTGGATGGGCACTTGGTATTTGAGTGCATGTTTCGGATTTTTGGGCCTTAGGGGACTGCTGGTTTACTGCCGTAGATGGCTGCTGAGCCAAGGCGTGGGAGTACGCCGAGTAGCTCTTATAGGCGAAGCTACCCATGCTCGCAGCGTCATCGCTCAAGTTAGCGAACGCGTGGGTGAAGAAGTCGTTTTTGTGGCGTATTTCGGGCCTGCTTCGCGAGTCGCGGGACTGTCGTCCTCAGGCACAGCAGAGCAGGCGGTTTCCAAACTCAACAAAGACTTCGTAGACGCTGTCGACGAAGTTTGGGTGCTCCAATCACCTTCTACAGATACTGTTCTCCAGCACCTTTTTTACTCTAGCCACTTGGAATTATTCGATGTTTGCTTTATTCCCAACTTAGACGGTTACACGGTGCTATCCGATGCCATTCAGCATGTCGGGACTCAAGTTGTTATTGGCTTGAGTCCTCAGCCCGCACGTGGCCTGAGAGGATTATTCAAGCTTGTTTTTGATCGGTGTTGCGCCGCACTAGGAGTCATCGCGCTTTCTCCTATTCTGATCATGATTGCTATCGCCGTTCGTTTGGATAGTCCTGGGCCAATATTCTTCCGCCAGAATCGCCATGGAGTTAATGGCCGAATCTTCTCCATCATTAAATTCAGAACCCTCAGGTATGCTCCTGAGGCTACGAGAATGCGTCAGGTTCGGCCAAACGATCCGAGGTTCACGCGAGTCGGGGAGTTTCTTCGTCGCTGGTCGCTCGATGAGCTACCGCAGCTACTGAACGTCATCCGAGGAGAAATGAGCCTCGTTGGACCCCGGCCACATGAGTCGAGTATGAACCAGGCCGCTGCAGATTTGGATTCTAGTTACAGGCTCAGGCATCGCGTGCTGCCGGGAATGACCGGGCTCGCCCAAATCAATGGTCACCGTGGGCCAGTGCGGAGCTCAGAGCAGATGAAGCGGCGGCTTGAATTTGACCTGTGGTACATCGAACATTGGTCGATAGCGCTGGATATGAGGATTCTTTTGAGAACCATTATCCTGGTGTTCCAAAAGCCGGCTTAGGCATTACGCGCCGCTGGACCCCCTCACTATAGTCTATGGTTTTATTTGGCCGTCTTGATCTTCTCCGTGACGGGGGCGCAGTTGTCAATGCAAGAATTACAACGAACAGTGCGGCCCAAGCGGGAATGTATGCATTGAACTCAACAGTGGAATGAATGGCTGCTGCAGTGACCACCATGAAGGTTGCCGCAGACGATGCCCTGTAGACCCGTCTTCGCGAGCGTAATGTGCGTGCGGCCATGCCGAGATGGCACAGGACGAGTAAATTTAAGACCACATATCCGGGCAAGCCGGCCTCAAGCCTGAGCTGGGTGTGGTCGTCATGAGCGTAGATATATAACCAGTCTTCAAAGCGCTTGAGTTCTGCTTGCTCGAGGACAAAATAGCTGCCTAATCCGGTGCCAGTCCATGGAGCTCGGGCAAGGAGTTCACGATTGACTTCTCGCACTTGCGCACGATTGCTGGAGTCGAGTTGCGTGGACTCCAGCCGCTGTACGACAACATCTAGTCCGAACTTGTCACTGATTATTAGTATGTCAACGACAATGATGCTGGTGAAGATAAGGCCGACGCGGACAAACTCTTTTACGGTCGTGGTTTGTAAGAGCCAGGCGAGGCCGAACACGCCCGCTGCGATCGCGAACGACGTATTCCCCATGCGGGACCGTGATAGGACGATTCCAATGACAATGGTGAGTAACACGACTCGAAATAGCCAGCTGGGTTGATTGAGAAAGTCCAGGGCTGAGCGGACTAGAGACCGACTGCTAGAGCGGTCATGCCGTCGGTTGCCCAGCATCGCTGCGATCGTTGCTGAGGCACAGAGAGTTAGAAATGCAGCGTAGTGGTTGCGGTTCGCGAATGTACCGTGGGCGGAATGGCTGTGGACGTAGCCTGCTGGCTCTAATAAATTCCAGCTAACCACCCCGCTATGCGCCAAAGTGCCGTAGACGGCATGAAACAAACCCAAGACGGATATTGCCGTCAGTGTCCACCTGAGAACTTGCGGGCTTTGTCTAAGCTGCCAGTTGAATGATGTCCAGAGGCAATAATAACTGGCAGACAAAAGCAAATACCGCATGCTCTCAGTGGGTCGCACGCTGATGCTGTTCCATGGATTATCCGATGTAACCCGTGTGCCGAGGTCAAGCCAGGCTTGATAACTGAACGGTGACAGTGTGCGAAGCCATGCGTCTGTAAGGGGGACAAGTGTGGTGACCTGCCAAGCAAGCCATATGGCCCAGCAAAGGTGGGCGATTGTAAGCCAGGGGTCGATTGACCCCCTTTGTGGCCGCGGGCATATCAGGAGGCTAAGAGCGCATAAGATCATTGCGCCACATTGCGAGGCGTCTGTCATTCCCCCTCGGGACAGGCTCAGGATGATCAGTGCCAACATTCCAAGTGCCCAGCTGTGTTGTACACGCCGACTCATTTAGAAAGCTCTCGTTGTACTCTTGCACATGCCTTGGCAAAGTTGGCGTGCGGAGGAAAGTGCTGACAAGCCTTCCCTAGCCTTTTGGTACCAATCAGCCGCAGCAGGAATGGATTGGGTACTTCATCCTGCAAGCGGCTCACATTCTGCGACCATAGCCGCCGAGTGCTGGAGTTCACCGTTGTGAAGAAGTCGGCTGCGACTACGCCTTGTTCCAAGGCGATAATCCTATTGCCCGCAGCGAGTTGCAGTGCCCGCTCGCTGGCCATACTGCCTTGATCAAGCAGGCCGGAGTAAAAATATCCTTGCGAGAGTAGACTCCACAGGTCTGGATTCAGTGGGTCCGATTGCAGCGCGACTTCCAGCGCCTGAACCGCAAGATCAAGTCTGGTGTAAAGCGCTTCCCTGCTTACATTTGCCATTCGGCGCCCATCTAGTAGCGGCGAGAGCTGCATGGGATGAGGAGCGGTTGCCGGCTGGCGCCAGGCAAGCATCTCCTGCGCTTCCAAAATCTCGCTGTAGCTCCAAAAGCATGCAGCGGCCACCATAGTGAGGGCATAAATTTTTAAGAGCATGCTCAGTGAGGCGGAAAACCATCGAATGTTGCACCAAGCTTAATATCTATAACTTGACCCATAGTAGTAGTAGCCTTGGCCATAAGCACTTCTCTTGGTCGAGGCATCGTTCAAGATGGTGCCTCGTACGAGAGCTGCTGACCCATCTAAGCGCTTCAGTGCTCCAGCGAAAGCTTTTCTATGTGTGCGTTCTGCTCTTGCGACTACTACATATCCGTCCACGCTGTCAGCAAGGTGGAGTGCGTCGCTCGTCGCCAAGACTGGAGGAGTGTCAAAGAATACGAAGTCATACCTCTCACGCACGTATTGCACTAAAGATTTGAACGCGGTCGACTCAAGCAGAAGCGCGGGGTTCGGGGGGGGCTGCCCAGCGGGTAAGAAGCTGAGACCGCTCAGCTCGTCAGTTTGAACAGCGCTTTCGAAGCTGGACTTTCCTTGAAGGATGTCAGCAAGTCCGGGATTTTTCGAACTGCTAGTTCCGAAAATTCGTGCCAACCTCGGCCTGCGAAGATCCGTGTCGATGAGGAGAACGCGTGCATTAGCAGCGAATACACAGCCCATTGCCGTGGTGATCGTTGATTTGCCCTCGGCGGGTTCTGTGGAGGTGATGGCGAGACAAAGACATTTATCGCCGGCCTCTCTATTCATCAGTATGGCTGTTTTTAAACTTCGCACCGCGTCCGCAAAAGGTGAGCGCGCATCATCATGCATATGCTGCACGAGATGTTTATCCAAATGGCGAGCCCTGGAGTGCGGGACCACACCCAATAGTGGCGCTGTCGAGAGTTGTTCAAGCTCATCTGGTGACTCAATCTTAAAGCGAAGCGTCTCACGGAACAGTGTTAGTAAGAGGGCGATCGCGGCTCCAATAGCAAAGCCCGTCAAGGCCTGTTTGCGTACATTTGGCTCATAGGCCCCCCGCGGTGGTACAGCAGGATCTGCGATTCGTGCGTTCGCTTCTGAAAAGCTGGAGTTGCTCTCTGTTTCCTGGAAACGGGTTAAGAAGGCATCGTATAGCTGGCGGTTGCTCCGAACTTCTCGTTCGAGCATATTGAGCTCAAACTCCGACCGGTCGAGCGAGCGCAGCTTTTGCTCCACCTCCCTCTTCTGACGTCGGAGCTGGGCTTCGGTATTCCGGGCGCTCTCTAACTCAGCGAGCACGCCCCTGGCATTCGAGGCGAGCTGCTCTTTGTACGTTGTTTCAAGCGACTCGTAGCGTGTTTCAGCAGCAAGGTATTGTGGGTGACGTTTGCCGTAGCGGGACTCAAGCTCATCGAGTTGTGCGCGTGCAGTCAGGTACGCTCGACCTGCTTGCCGCAAGGCAGGGTCTGCAAGCAGAGGTTCTGCCCCCCCTAAGTCTGCACCCTCTTGGGTAAGCCGTTGAATCTCTCGGTAAAGGTTCTCAAGTCTCTGACGCTCTCGTTCCGCCTCTCGAAGTCGCCGGGTAGCATCCGTGACTTCGCTTTCCATAAGTCCACGATTACCTCCGACATTGACGATGTCGCGGGCATCTCGGAAACTTTGTAAGGCTTGTTCTGCCTCACTAAGGTCGCCCTGAACCGTGTTTAGCTTGCTGTTCAGCCAGCTATTCGCTTTGGCATAAATATCCAGTCGAGCCTGTAGGAGCTCTTCTACATAGAGGTCGCACAGGGCATTCGCAGCTTGTGCGGCAAGCTCAGGGCTACGGGAGCTAAAGTTGACTTCAAATAAGGTGGTCGTTGGGGCAAGCCGCGCCGAGATTGCATTTTGCACCCTGGCAACCGTTCTTTCCCAGCGCTTGTCCTCGGAAACGGGCTCTGGCTCTGGCGGGTCCGGGAGACCTGGGAGTGCGCTAAGCCATGTTGACCACTTAGGAGGCTCTTGCAATTTTGGCCCACCAAATTCCTCTAGCTCAGCCAAATCAAGCCGTTTTGCTAGTTGCGATGCCAGTTTACGGCTTTCTAATATCCTGCGCTGCGTTCCGTAGTAACTAATAGACTCATACCCTGGATCATACAATTCATCATCACGCGCGAGTACTTTCGCCGGACGAGGGTCAAGCTGTAATAGGGCCGAGGCCTGATAAAGCTTTGGTTGAGAGATCGCATGATAGGTCAGTGCAAATGCACCAAGAAGAGGAAGTCCCGCTAACAGAACGAGGTTCCTCCGCACCATCGCCAGTAGGTCAGATAAGCTGACGGTGCCTGGGAGGTCTTCCGAGAAGCCTCCAAGATCTTCGCTTGGCCGTGGAGGTCGTCCGGAGTTAATCAAAAAACACGCTCGCCAATAATGATGACGTCCCCGGGGAATAGCACGCTACGATTACTAATCCGGAGCTGTTTGTCCGTGGAGTCGTTGTTTCGTTGGAGGTAGTAGCGGTCGGCGGCAAACCGAGTTTCTCCGCCAGCGAGTACGATCGCCTGCTGGACCGTCATCCCTGGTGTGAACGGGTAGGCTCCAGGTTTGGCTACTGCCCCTGTGATATAGATTGGCCTGAACTTACTTATTGAAGCCCGAACATCGGGATCAACAAGGTAGCCTTGGCTCAATGAAAGCCTGAGTTTATTTTCAAGCGCAGAGACTGTCTCGCCAGCAACTCCAACCCTCCCGAGCAGAGGAAAATTGATCGTTCCCGAAGGGTCTACATAGTACTCGCCGCTGAGGTCGGGTTCCCGATAGACGTCAATTCGTACTGTATCGGTGGGTGATATGAGGTAATTGGTAGCACTGAATGGCGTGGCCAACCGAAGTACGGTGTCTTGCGGCAAAGTGGGTGTGTCTGCGCAGGCACTCAAAGCTATAAGAGCCAAAGCCATGAGTGCTCTCGCAATAGGATGCTCGAGTTGCATTATTGTGTGTTGGGCGGCGTTAGTTTAATTAAGGCTCACGTCGAAACCCAGTTCTACAAGACTGGCGTCGAAATCGCGGGTGTCTGCAGTCGCTTCACGTTCCACATACCGCACCCGACCGAAAACGGAAAAGCCGCGATCCAGCGTGTACTCAGCACGGAACTGTGCAAGGAGTAAATCGTCTCCATCACTGGTTCCGCTACGGATAAATTCACGCTCTCTGAACTCTCCACCTAAAGTGACTACAAAGCGTTCGTTCCAGTTCCGTTCCCAGTAAAGTTGATGGTTCATGGAGTCGAAAAATGCGGTTCCAGAGAAGTAGCTTGCATCGAAGGTGCGATTCGTAGCGACACGGACCGAGTCTGTGGCCGTGGGTTGAATGGTTATCTCTGCGCTCCAATAGCTCGCCTCTAGGGAAAACCCAGAGTCATCTGAACGTTCTGCATACCCCAGGCGAACATCTCCCGAAGTCCGCGCGGTCGCTTGCCACCGAACTCCGAGTAGGCCGGCAGTGGTGTCACCCGAGCGTAAAAACTGACCTACTTCATTTTCGAAGTCAAGAGCGCTATAGGTCAGGTTGGTGAAGACGCCTGTTTTTGCCGTTAAGTTAAGACCGATGATTGCTCCGGCGGTGTAACCCTCGCGGTTGAGAAACGCCGTTATCTCTTCGTTTGTGGTGTAGTTTCTCTCAAAAAAACTGAGATCGACTTCAGTAAATGCACTTCCCCTGATTTGACCGTCTCGCCGCCATTTCAGCCGGCCCCTGGCCTCCGTCCAAAGGTCAAGCTGGCGGTTCTCAGAATCATCTCCCTCTGTGCGCACCTCCCCAAAAGGGTCGTGACCGCGTTGATATGCCGCATTGACTTCGACTGATTGGTAGCCGCCTCTCCACAAAGAATTGGCACTTGCCAAGTAATCTAAAAAGCTGTCTTCACTCGAGCTATTGAAAGCTCCCCCGCTGGCACTGAGCAGGAGAGAGTTATTGAACTGAGCGCCAGCGCGTAGTAAGCGAATAGTCGGAGTTACGATCGCGCCTGTTACGTTCTGAGAGTTGATGTCGCGGCTGTAGAAGTTGTCGTTGACCACCGCTACAGAAGACAGCGCTACATCCAAATCTACGGGCGGGGCAGAGAAGGCTGTAAGCGGTGTGCAGCACCACACTGCCACTGCTAGATGAACGATACGAGAGTGTTGCATCACCGACGTAAACCTCCGGGCGTGTTTTTAAATTTATTCAAACCAACAAACTTTTTAGACCTAATGCCCTTTTAAAACGGGCTTGGTGGCGTTGGGGTTGTTGTCGGCGGTGGTGGCGATGGCGATGGCGACGGTGATGTCGTTGGTGCAGGTGTAGGGGTGAGCGATGGCGACGGTGATGTCGTTGGCGCAGGCGTAGGCGTGAGCGAAGGCGACGGTGATGTCGTTGGTGCAGGTGTAGGGGTGAGTGAGGGCGACGGTGACGTCGTTGGCGCAGGCGTAGGCGTGAGCGAAGGCGACGGTGATGTCGTTGGCGCAGGCGTAGGCGTGAGCGAAGGCGACGGTGATGTAGTTGGCGCAGGCGTGGGCGTAACCGACGGTGACGGCGATGCCGTTGGTGAGGGTGTGGGCGTTAGTGAGGGGCCGGGAGGGTCTGTAGGGCTTGGGGCCTGAGTGGGCACCGCCTCAATGCGATCTAAGGTATCGGGGCCGGCATCAAAGAATAGGTTATCTCTGGGCTCAGGACCCGCCTCTACCCTTACTGGTCCTCCATCATTGACTCTTAGCGTTGAATTACTTGGGATCGTGGTCACCACCCCATCCCGCCGAATCTCCAGCTGGCCTGCCCCATTCGATACTGTTAGCACAGGGCCACCGTTTCCCTCATTAAGAGACACTTGGAAGGTGGTATTGCTCGCGTAAATATCTCCAAAGGGCGTGGAAAGAATGACTTGTCCACCCGATTCGGCAACGTCCCCGGTAGTCATCTCAAGCTCACCGAGTCGTAGCAATAAGGAAACACGGCCATCTTGGGGGCGATCAGCATCGTAGATGACTTGTCTAAGGACTAATTCAGAGTCTGCGCCTAGTACGAGCTTAGAGCCGTCCAACAAGCTGGCGTAAATTGTTGACGCGGGGCCTGTTGAAAGCTTGTCAGCCTGAAAGAGTGCCAATCCGGTGATGGCATCTACCGTATTGGCCTGCCGGACGACAGTCGCTCGGCCCGAAAGCCGCTCTACTTCACCCACCGTTGTCTCAGCCCAAACCAAGGTTGGGACCGCAAGGGCGAAAAAAACCTGCGCCCACTTGGAGAGCTGTTGCATGTGTCCTTCCTGTCATGTGTACATGCGTTTGCCGCAATTCTGCCGACTTAAGGCACTCAAAGCAACGTGGCGCTGCATCAATCTGCTATGCACGGAGTTCAGCTGCAGCGAACGCAATGATTATCTGCCCTAAACTATCCTGCCGTCTTTTGCGCCGCAGTGACGCGGTAAGGAATTCGTCTGCAGTATGCCTTGCAGGCTTTGGCTGGCCATCGCTTATGACATTTGATCACTCGCTCATCTGTGTCATATCGAACCATCGCGTAAGACTGCAAACAATCCTAAAGGGCTCATTTGAGTAGCCCCTCGGCCTTGGCAACTTGCTATAAGTGAAAGGCATAGTGTGCTAAGCCAGACCTTCAAGCAAGCGGGATGGCAAAGAACTCGACAGTGAGGAAGCACCTTTAAAGTGCTGATCCAGCGTCTGACGAACTGCAACTCAGCGACGCAATATCGGATTGCATATGAGGTTGCGATAATGAGTCTCTAGGCCTTGGCCAGCATGCCTTTGGGCTGGGAGCTGTGGCCACCTAGACACGCGTTGTGCTACGTCACGAAATCCCGTGCGGCTTGGTGGACACTCCTCACATTGGGGGACAATGCGATTATCTTCGGTTTTTTTAAGCTTCCTGAAGTTGATGTGCGCTCCACCCCGCGCGAGTGTTCTCTATCAGGCCATATATGCCCTTCTCAAGGGTGGGGGATCAATTTTCGGGCTTTGCCCGTGCTGAGCCGTGCTGGATACTTGCTGTTCCACAGCGATTTGGGCCACTTATTAGAAGGTACTCCGCCCGTGCCTTTGGCGTAATGGCCAAGAAGAAAGTGCGCAAAAATACTTAGCCTGGCTTGAAAACCTTGTTAATAGGGAAACTCTGGAATAAGCAGAGCACATATCGCGTCTGAAAGGTTTTCACGTACCGAAGCCCTCAGAGGGCTGGGGAGTCTGAGCCTCACCGTGGCGAAGGGCAAGCATGGCGTCCGGTACGGTTTTCGCACCAACTGGTCGAACGTCTGAGCTTTGCGTTGGTCGGTACGGTTCGCAGATAAAGAAAAACCCGCACAAGGCGGGTTTGTCTTTATATGGCGTCCCCACGGGGATTCGAACCCCGGTTGCCGCCGTGAAAGGGCGGTGTCCTAGGCCTCTAGACGATGGGGACCTAAAACTGTTTTCACGCTTGGTGGAGCTAGGCGGGATCGAACCGCCGACCTCCTGCATGCCATGCAGGCGCTCTCCCAGCTGAGCTATAGCCCCGACTTGCGCGAAGCCCCGTAGTATAACGGGTGTACAGAATCGTGCAAGGGTTTGGAAGAAAAAAATTTGCAGCTGGGCTGCGCGCCAGTCGGTCCTTATCGGGTTTCTTGCGGGCCTGAAGAGTCAGCTGACCCAGCAGGCGCGGGCGTGCGCAAGGCCTGCCCCGATTCGAACAGCGCGCGTAGATCTTTGCGGAGGGTATGTGTGGTTTCGATGAGGTGCTCGGTGTCCTCGCGTTTTTCGAGTTGTTTGCGTAGCAGGCCCTCGTCCGCCTCGCGGAAAACGGCGATGGATTGCTGGGCGGTCTCTTCGTCGTCACCAAGCCGTTGCAGTAAATGGCCGCTGAGCTCCAGGCTGGATAGCCACGTTTCTCGTATGACTTCGTCTACACCCAACTCCATGAGGTGCATGGCCTGTTGGCGGTCGCGGGCACGGGCCATCAGCACTAGATGTGGGAAATGACGTTTGGCCAGATCCACGATGCGCGTGGCGGCATTGTAGTCGTCTAAGGCCAGCACCAGCACCTTGGCGTCGCGCGCGCCGGCCGCACGCAAGGTTTCCAGGCTGGCAGGTTCGCCAAAATAGACTTTGTTGCCAAAGCGGCGAACCAGCTCGACGTGTTCGGCGTCGCGCTCTAGTGCGGTAAAGGCAATGCCGCGCATGTGCAGCACGCGGGCCACGATCTGGCCCATGCGGCCAAAGCCGGCGATGATCACGGGCGTGCTTTCGTCGTCGATGGTGTCAAAGGGCTGTTTGCTATCCGCGTCGCGGCCTTCGGCGATGCGGCTAGCGAGCATGAACAAACCAGGGGTTAGCAGCATAGACACAATCACGATGCCGATGAGGCGGTCGGTGAGTGCGTGAGGAAACACATGCAGCCCCTCTGCTGCATGGAAGAGTACGAAGGCAAATTCCCCGCCTTGGCCGAGGATGAGTGCCAGTGGCAAGGCTGTTCGCCAGGGCATTTTCAGCAGGCCTCGAGCAATACCCGCTAGCGTGCCGGCTTTAATCACGATGAGTAGCAGCGCACCGCCGATAATGATGTGGGGTTCGGCAGCGAGTAGCTGCAGGTCGGCTGACATCCCCACCGAGATGAAGAATAGGCCGAGCAGCAAGCCCTTGAACGGGTTGATGTTGGCCTCTAGCTCATGTCGATACTCGGATTCGGCCAACAGCACTCCGGCGAGAAAGGCGCCTAGGCCAGCCGACAATTCAGCCGCCTGCATCGCTAGAGCGCTACCAATCACCACCAGCAATGCGGCTACGGTGAAGGTTTCATCGCTACCCCAGCGCGCAACCATCTTGAACAAGGGACGTAGCAGCAGGCTGCCGCCTACAACCAAAACCACAATGGCCAAAAGGCCCTTGCCAATGGCCATCCAGGCGGGGTCACCGCTGTTGGTTGCTGCTTCACTTAGTGCTGGCAACACGGCTAAGCCAGGAATAACCGCTAAATCCTGGAACAACAATACGCCGAATGCTGAGCGGCCATAGTCGGTGTTGAGGGAGCCTTGTTCGGCCAAGGTTTGCAAGACGAAGGCTGTCGATGACAGGCCTAGCGCGAAGCCTAGGAACACGGCGTGGGGCCAGCTGAGTCCGGCAAGGCTGCCAGCCAAAATCGCGAGCGGCGCAGTCGCTGCCAATAGTTGCAGGCTTCCAGCGCCAAAGATGGCATTGCGCAGTCGCCACAAGCGCATAGGCTTCAGCTCGAGGCCAATGACGAAAAGCAGCAAGACCACGCCGATTTCCGCGATTTGCATCACGGCTTCAACCTCGCCAATGAGCCCGAGCACTTGGGGGCCAATGACAACGCCGCCTGCCAAATACCCCAATATCGCGCCGAAGCCAGCGCGTCTAAACAGTGGAACCGCGATCAGTGCGGCTGCCAAGTAGATGGCAACGTCGGCAATTTGGTGCATGCGTATCTAACCCCGGCAGACCGGTGGAAATGAATGTGTCCTGCGCGAGCCGCGACCTCATCCATGGCCCCTGCATGGTTCGCGGCCAGCTTGATTGGTCCGATGCGGTATGGCTCAGCGCCTTCGGTTCCCCTCAGTGTCGCAGAGAATGCACCTCAACGCGGGTCGCGGCAGTTCGGCCTTTGGCCACTTTGTCGAGCTTGTTCGTAAATCGGTACGGTTTGCTTGAATTGGCGCCGCAGCTCTTCGATGCGCGTGCCGTGAGAGGGATGCGTGGATAAAAATTCTGGAGGTTGGCCTTGGGCCTGGCGGGCCATGTTTTGCCACAAGCTGACCGATTCGCGAGGATCGAAGCCAGCCTTGGCCATCAGCACTTGGCCCAAGACATCGGCTTCGGATTCCTGAGCGCGTGAGAAGGGCAATAGCACACCAACCTGCGCGCCCAGGCCGAGCAGGCTCATGATTTGCCGCTGGTTGGCGACTCCGTAGGCACCGGATACCGCATCGGCAATCTGCAGTCCTGCTTGGGCCACATAGCCAGTGGACACGCGTTCGTTCGCGTGTTCGGCTTGAACGTGGGCAATCTCATGCCCGATGACGGCGGCCAGTTGGTCCGCATTAGTGGCCACATCTAATAAGCCGGTGAATACGCCAATTTTGCCTCCGGGAAGAGCAAAGGCGTTGGCAGAGTCATCGTCGAAGAGGGTGACTTCCCAGCTGCCCGGGACCAGTTGGGTTAAGGCCGAGCTGACACAAGCGACATAGCGCCGGGCGACCGGATCCGTGGAGATGGTGCTGCTCTGCTTGGTTTCGTTATAAGCCGCGGCGCCCATTTCCGACATTTGTTCGTCCGGAAACAGTTTGAGTGTGCGCCGACCCGTGGGCGAGGTGGAGCAGGCTACCACCAGCGCCATAACGCTCATCAGCGCAATCAGTGCACGCGGCTGGTGCAGCAGTCCAGACATGGTCTTCTCCGCAGTCGGTCTATAAGTCGGATTCTACGCTAGCAGCGTGTGTCGCCAAGGGGCGTGTCCACGATCTAAGACTCAGCGCTGGCTAAGGGCAAGCAACGGCCATGCCGACTTCAAACCATGACTAAGAGAGTTGGTTGCGAGCTCCGCTTTGCTGAGGGCGGTGTCCGGACCTGGTGACTTAAAGGTGGAGTCCGCACTCGGTTTTGGGTTTGCCGGCCCAGCGTCCACTACGGTCATCGCCTTTGAGCGTGCAATGGGTGCAGCCAATGGATTGATAGCCCTGTTCCACCAGTGGGTGAAAGGGAAGGTCATGCTCGCGAATGTAAGCATCACGTTCCTCGCGAGTGACATCAATCATGGGATTGAATTTGAGGATTCCGCGACGAATCTCAAAAATATCCATATCCGCCCGGTGGTCAGTCTGCCAGCGCATCAGGCTGGACACCCAGACATGGTAGTTGGGCTTGACTGCTTCCAGAGGCTCGACTTTGTTGATGCTGCAGCAAAAGTCGGGGTTCTTTTCCCAGGTTTTGTCGTCCTGAGTGAACTGATGCTTCCAGTCCTCGGCTTTCAGTGCGAACACCTCTAATCCGTACAGCTGGCTCAGGTACTCCTTGTACTCCAGGGTTTGCTGGAAGTGGTACCCGGTATCAATAAAAGCGATCTTTTGGGTGGGACGAATGCGGTGGATGATGTGCAGAAAGTAGGCCGAAGTTGCCGCGAAGCTGGAGGTGATCAGCGTTCTAGATTCGTCAAAGTAGTCGTATAGCTTCCGAATCCGCTCTTCGAAGTGGCAGGGCGCAAATTCCGCATTGAGCTCGGCGAGCTGGCTCGGAGTGATGCCGGCACTGTTGACCAGCGTATCGTCGCCGGAAGTCGTGTCGGCGGCTGCGGAGGCGGACATAAGCGCATGCCAAATAGAAACGAGGCTGTACTATATGGATTGTGTCTATGTCTTTCCAGGTTCTATAACTAAATAGAATAAACATGCAGTCTGAGCATGGAGCCTCGCCCAGTTCCGTCATACTTCAGCGATGACCGCTCTGAACTCTGCTCCCAACTCCATTTGTATTCTCCGCCTCTCGGCCTTGGGAGATACTACCCACATCATCCCGGTGGTGAAAAGCCTGCAAGCGCAGTGGCCACAGGCCCATATCACCTGGATCATCGGCCGCTTTGAACACAAATTGCTGCGCCTGTTACCGGGCGTGGAGTTCCTCGTGTTCGATAAGAAGGCCGGTCGGGCTGGGCGCCAAGCCCTCAGCGAGGCGCTCCGTGGGCGGCAGTTTGATGTGCTGATGTTGATGCAGCTGTCTTTACGCGCGAATTGGCTCAGCCGCAAGGTGCGCGCCTCTGTGCGCCTGGGTTATGACGCCATGCGCTCCAAGGAAGGCCACAGTTTGTTTATTAACCGGCGGATTCCGGCGCATCCGCGCGGGCATGTTGCGCAGACCTTGATGCAGTTCGCGACCAGTTTGGGCGCCGCGCCGGTATGGGACTGGAGCTTGCCGAGTCAGGCTGCCGACGAGCAGTGGGCGCAGCAGCATGCACCGTCCCAGCCTTTTGCGGTGATTAGCCCTTGCTCTAGTCATCGCCTGCGAAACTGGACGGTGGCTGGCTACATCGCCTTAGCGCAGCATCTGCAGCGCCGCTGGGGTCTGCATATTGTGCTGTGCGGAGGGCCTACAGAGCTGGAGCGTAGGACGGCTGCGGCCATTGCTGCGGAGTTGGACGCAGGGGTGACTAACTTGGTGGGGCAGGACACCTTGCCGCAATTTCTAGCGCTGCTCCGCCAGGCACGTTTGTTGATTACTCCGGATTCTGGACCTGCTCATATGGGAACGGTGGCTGATATCCCTGTGCTCGGTCTGTATGCGGCAACGGATCCGGCCCGCAGTGGCCCTTACCATTGGCGTGACCACTGCGCTAATGCTTTTGCCCAGGCTGCACAGCAATTCCGCAGCAAAGCGGCTACGGAACTTCGCTGGGGCAGCAAAATCGAAGAGCCCGGTGTGATGGAGTTACTCCACCCTCAAGTCGTCTGTGCGGCGGCCGACGCCATTCTTCAACATTGATGAAATTCTGCATGCTCACTCTGCTTTATCGCGTGTTGGCCACGCTGGCTTTGCTGTTGCTAGTGCCGCTTGCGCAGGCCCAGTTTGGTCAGGGGCCAGAGCCTGTGCTCGCTGAGCTATTTCTGCCTGCTGAACAGGTGGAGCCAGGTAGCACGATCTCTGTCGCCGTTCGGCTCACTCCCGATAAAGGCTGGCATACCTATTGGCAAAACCCTGGAGATGCGGGGCGCGCGACCCAGGTCGCGTTTTCAGGCATTGAGGGGATGCAGGTCGCTGGTCCGCGCTGGCCGGTGCCGGAACCACTGCCGGAGGGCGAGCTGCTGACCTATGGCTATGGTCATAGCCACACTTTGCTCTACGACATCACTTTGCCGACGGCGCCAGCAGGCACCGAGCTCAGGCTGGAAGCGCGTGCGGATTGGTTGGTGTGTAAGGACATCTGCATCCCTGGCTGGGCCGAGCTAGAGCAGGCCATCCGACTTGGTTCGCCAGGCCCCCAACTGAATGCCGATGTTTTTGCTGCGGCACAAAAAGCGCTGCCGCAGGAAAAAATAGCGCAACAGGGGCGTATGCAAATTGTTGACGGGCGCCTGCGCTTGCAACTGCCCCAGTCGGTGTCGGCCCGACCTGGAGAACTACTGCCGGCACAGCAATACCTGCTGAATCACGCCGCCGGGCCAGGGTGGTCTCAGCAGGCCCCTTGGCGTTTGACCTGGCCAGTATTGGACCCGGCCTCCACAGTCCTACCGACTCGCTTGAGCGCGCTTCTGCTAGAGCGCAACGGCGCCCGCTGGGTGGAGTTTGTGCCGGGCGAGGTGGCGCCGGTCACTTCCTCGGCGCAGCTTCCCGGGGTGAGTCTCGGTGTGGGCATGGCGTTGCTGCTGGCTTTCGGTGGCGGGGTGCTGCTGAATCTCATGCCCTGCGTATTTCCGGTACTGGCGCTCAAAGCCATGGGCCTGGCGCGTGGAGAGAATCTCAGTCAGAAGCGGCGTGAGGCGCTGATCTACACCCTGGGTGTGCTGCTGAGCTTCTTGTTGCTAGCCGGTTTATTACTAGCGCTGCGCGCCAGTGGCGCAGCGCTGGGATGGGGCTTTCAGCTGCAAAATCCCGCGGTGGTCGCGGGCCTGGGTGTGCTGATGGGCTACCTGGGGCTAGCGATGCTGGGATGGACCCAACTGGGGAGTCGTTGGATGGGCCTGGGCCAAAGCCTGACCGAAGGCCACGGCCCGCGCCAAGCCTTTTTTACGGGTGTGCTGGCCGTGGTGGTGGCCAGCCCCTGTACGGCCCCATTTATGGGCGCGGCCTTAGGTTATGCCGTTACACAACCAGCCGTCGTTGCTATGGCCATCTTCGCGAGCTTGGGCTTAGGCTTGGCGGCGCCTATCCTGCTCTTGGCCATCGTGCCCGTTTTAGCCCGCCGCTTGCCCAAGCCTGGTCCTTGGATGGATAAGGTCAAACATGTGTTGGCCTTGCCATTATTTGCAACGGCTTTGTGGCTGTTTTGGGTGGTTGCCGGACAGGCGGGCATTGTCGCGTTGCTTGCGGCATTGACGAGCTTGGCCGTCTTGGCGGCGGTAAGTCGAATGATCAACGGCGAGTTTTGGCTATCCTCCGCGGCTGCACGGCGCAGTGGCTGGTTGATGGCCCTAGTGCTGCTGGCGGCGCCTTTGGCCTTGCCTCCTGCCGAACAGCGACTAGATGGTAGCTGGCAGACTTGGTCGCCAGAGCGAGTCGCGCAGTTGCAGGAACAGGGCCAGCCCATTTTTGTGGACTTTACTGCGGACTGGTGCATTTCCTGCCTGGTCAATGAGCGCACGGCTTTGGCCGATGATGCCGTCCAAGCCGCCTTTGCCGAGCAGGGCGTTGTGTTACTCAAGGCCGACTGGACCCGTCAAGACCCGGCCATTACCGCTGGTTTGGCCGCCTTCGACCGCAACGGTGTCCCGCTTTACTTGCTGTATGACCGCCAGGGGCAAGTTCAGGTCTTGCCGCAAATCCTGACGCCGGGCATCGTCATGAAGGCTCTCGGCGCACTTTAACCGCGTCAGCTCAGCTTTGATCCCATCTCCCGTGAGTGGCGGGAGGCTTGGGTGCGCTCCTGAGCGAGTTGTGGCTTTGTGCGGTCAGGCCCAAGGGTTTGGTTCAGGCCCTGCTGACTTGAAGACTGCGCTGCAGGGCATATAATTTAGGTTATATATATATGCAGGAAAGTTATTATGCTTTTTCGCCAGCTCTTCGACAGCAGCTCATCGACCTACACTTATCTTTTGGCCTCCGGCTATGGTCGAGAAGCGTTGATCATTGATCCGGTCAAAGAGCATGCACAAAGCTACTTGCAGCTCATCGACGAGTTGGATCTGAAATTGGTCCGCGCCATCGATACTCACACCCATGCCGACCATGTCACAGCCTTGGGCGACTTACGCAGTGCAACCGGTTGCATCACCCTCATGGGAGAGTTCACCCAGGCCGAGTGTGTCTCGGATCATGTACGTGAAGGCGATGTGCTCGATATTGACGGCGTCCGCCTCAAGGCCTTGTACACGCCGGGGCATACCGATGAGTCTTTCAGCTTTGTGCTGGGTAACAATGAGGCCGTATTCACTGGCGATGTGCTGCTGATCCGGGGCTCGGGCCGGACCGACTTTCAGGGCGGCGATCCACACAAATCGTGGGACTCCATCGTCAATAAGCTCTTCACTCTGCCGGACCACACTCTGGTGCTACCCGCCCATGACTACAAGGGTTGGACGTCTTCGAGCATTCGCGAGGAAAAGCAGCACAACCCGCGTTTGGCTGGGAAAACCGAAGCCGAATATGTGGAGATCATGAACAACCTCAACCTGCCCGACCCCAAGCTCATGGATGTGGCCATACCTGCCAATTTAGCCTGCGGTCACGCGGACTAACTTATGCCGTTGCCGCTCCTGGAGTCACTCAAAGCCGCCGATGCTGGGTCTCGGCGCGATGATGTGGTTGCCGGCGTCATCACGGCCATCTTGCTGGTGCCTCAGGCCATGGCCTATGCACATCTGGCGGGACTACCTGCCCAGGCTGGGCTCGTCGCCAGCATTGTGCCGCCAGTCATCTACGCCGTGTTTGGAAGCAGCCGCAGCCTGGCGGTGGGGCCGGTGGCGGTTGCCGCTCTGATGGTGGCGCATGCGCTCGCCGACTTCGCCGCTGATGACCGTGCGCTATGGAGCGTAGGCGCCATGATTCTGGCCGCAGAAGCGGGTGCGGTACTGCTGCTGATGCGGTTGTTTCGCCTGGGGTCTTTGGTGCACTTTGTTTCCCATCCGGTGCTGTACGGGTTTACCAGCGGGGCGGCTCTGTTGATCATCGTCAGCCAGTTGCCGCTGCTATTGGGCTTGTCGATCCCCCGCGCGGAAGCCGGTCACACCTTGGTGGCGATCAGCCAGCAATGGCCTGGAAGCGACGGTCTGACCCTTGGCCTCGCGCTTGTCAGCATCGTGATACTGCTGTTGTCACGGCGTCCACTACAGATGCTGCTTGTACGTTTGGGTGTGCCCGCCGGCCCAGCAGGATTGGCTTCCAAGGCAATGCCGCTGAGCGTGGTCCTCGGCGCCCTGCTGCTGGTCGGCCTGCTGCCGCCGGAGCAGCGACAAGGCCTGCAGCTCGTCGGGGAGATCGGTCGCGGTATTCCGCTACCCGACTGGGCCGCACTGTGGAGTTCGGGCTGGATTGAACTCGCTCCCTCAGCGGCGTTGATCGCCTTGGTGGGCTACGTGGAAAGCATTGCTGTAGCCCGCGTACTGGGGCATCGTCGCCGGCAAAAGGTCGATGCCGACCAGGAGCTCACCGCGCTGGGGCTGGCCAATATCGGCGCCGCGGTCGTCGGTACTATGCCCGTCGCTGGCGGCTTTTCCCGTTCGGTGGTGAATTTCGAGGCTGGCGCGCGGACCCAGGTGGCCGCATTGATCACCTCGGCCTTGGTCGCCATGGTTGCCGTTTTCTTCACGCAGGTCTTTGAAACGCTTCCGAAGGCCGTGCTGGCCGCCATTATCGTGGTGGCTGTTGCCCAGCTGGTGGACTGGAAGTCGGCCCGCGCGGTGTTTGCCTACGACCGGGGTGACGGTGCGACATTGGTCGTCACGATGCTGGGTGTGCTGATCTTTGGAATTGATGCGGGCCTGGTTCTGGGCGTGTTATTGGCCATCGCGTTGTACCTGCGCAAAACCAGCGTGCCGCATATTGCGATCATGGGGCGGGTGCCAGGCACCGAGCACTTTCGCAATGTGAACCGGCATCAGGTGGAATGCACGCCGGGCTTGCTCATCGCCCGCGTGGATGAAAATCTCTACTTCGCCAACATCGCCATGGTCGAAGATTTTGTTGAGCAGGCCTTGCAGGCGCGAGCGGTCCAAGAGCCGCCGGTGCGTGCCTTGCTGCTGGTCATGAGTGCCGTCAGTGCCATTGACGCCAGTGCCGAAGAGGCTCTTCTGCACTGGGAGGAGTCGCTGGCGGAGCGGGGCGTTGAGCTGCACTTCGCCGAGGTCAAGGGCCCGGTCTGGGATCAAGTTGCTCCCTCACCATTGGGTCAAAGAATGGCAGGACGCGTGCACCTATCCACGCATACGGCAGTACAGAGCCTAGCGCCTCATTGTGCAGCAGAGGGTGCGCCGGAGCTGAGCAAGTCTTAAGGCTTCTCGCATGCCGTCAGCGCAGCAAGTTGGGCGCACAGGGATGGTTGCATGTTTGTCTAGTGTTGGCGCCAGCGCCACAGCAACCAGCCCTGGAGTGCCAGCGCGGCAATAACCAGAAGAACCATAGGTAAGGCGATGGCCGCCGCGTAACCGAAACGCAGGTATTCGAAGGCGTTTTGGTAGCCGTAATAGGGCAAGTACAAGGTGGCGTGCAGGGGGCCGGTTTTTGTCACAATCAAGGCAGGAACGAGGGTCCATTGCAGGCTCAGGCTGAGGTCACGAAGGCTGAGTAAAGCGATGATCGGCCGCAACTGCGGCCAGGTGATGTGACGAAATGCAAACCAGGTCGAGGCGCCCTCAACCGCTGCTGTTTGATAATAGTGCGCGGGGATCATGCGACGGACGGCGCGCAGCACCAATACCATCTCACCAACGATGAGGCTGATCACCAGCACAATCGCCGTGCGTGCACCATGGGGGCTGAGTATCCAGTCTGCTCCCTGCGGATGAAAGGCCTCTAGCAGGCTGGCGGCTGGGCCGGCATAGGGGTTGAGCAACCATAGCCAAGCGATAGACCAGACCAAGGTCGGCAGCACCAATGGCGCCAAGCTCAAACCTAGACCGATATGACTGAGCCGGCTTGAGCCAGCGAGTAATAGGCTGAGCAGCAGCGATAACCCCAGGCGTAAGGGCAGAGCCATCATGAGTAGTAGGGCCGAGTTGCGCAGTGCTTGGAGAAATAGAGGGTCGTGCAGTAGCGCACGAAAGTGCTCCAAACCCACGTACTGGGCGGGCTGTAGAGCGTCGACCCTGAACAGGCTCAGGCCGATGGTGGCCAGCAAAGGCAAACCGGTGAGTAGCAATGTGCCCAGCAGCACCGGTAGCGCCAGCAGTATGAGGCCGCGGCTCAGCACAGGGTGTGGCCGGTGTGTGCATCGAACCAGCACAGCTTGCTGCGAGGAATGTGCAAGTGCACGGGCTGCCGCGGAGAAAATTGGGTGTGCGCTGCGGCGCTGACCGTGATTTGCTGATCAGCAAGCTGTAATTGCAGCCATTGGCGGTCGCCCAGGTGATCACGGCGTAGCAACATGGCCGTGGCCCGAATCATGTGGGAGTCGCCGCCGGCCTCTGGCGGGTCTGCAGGTGTTACCCGGGCATCTTCTGGGCGCACAGCGGCCAAGGATCCGGCCGGGATCGCCGCAGGTGGAGTAATGGGGGCATCCCCAAGCCAAGCCTGCTCTTTCTCCCAATGCAGCGGAAGCTGCTGCATGGGGGGCTGGCCCAAAAAGCGAGCGGCTGCCAAAGAGCTGGGCCGGTGATAAAGCTCTTGTGGAGGCCCCCATTGCAGCAGCTGGCCTTGATCGAGTAAGCCTAGCTGGTCGGCCATGGTCATGGCCTCGACCTGGTCATGCGTGACATAAAGGGTGGTCCATCCTTGCTCACGGTGCAGCTCGGCAATCTCCTGTCGCATCCGGGCTCTTAAGGGGGCGTCCAAGCTGGATAGAGGTTCGTCCATGAGCACCAAGCGGGCCTGGCGCAGCATCGCTCGGCCGAGGGCAACGCGTTGTTGCTCGCCTCCGGATAAGCCCTTAGGCCGACGTTGCAGGCAGTGCAAAAGGCCTAATCGCTCGGCAACAGCCTGGGCCTGCCGTATGGCCTCGGTGCGAGCGCAGCCACGAGCGCGCAACCCGAAACTCAGGTTGTCGAGCACGCTCAGGTGAGGGAATAGCGCATGATCCTGGAACACCATCGCGAGCTGGCGCTGGGCCGGATCGAGCTGACTGACCTCGGAGTCGTCAATCCAAATACTGCCGCCATGTCCCTTTTGCAGCCCAGCGATGCAACGCAGCAAGGACGATTTGCCGCTGCCCGAGGGGCCGATCAGCACGCCGAAGGCCCCGCGCTGCAGCTCCAGGTTGAGCGGCTGCAAAATGGACTGATCACCGAGCTGCAGGCTGAGATCACAGATGCGTAGGCCGTCACTCACGGTTGCGTGTCCCTCAACAGATGTTGGGCGGCTTCTTGAATCATCCCGGCCACTCGCACTCCATCGACCAAGCCATAGTTGGCCTCACCCGCCATTCGTCCGGCAGGCTCAAACATCCACTCTTCGAGGATGGGGTTGATGCGCGTCTCAATTTCGTACCACGTGGGGGTGTTGGGTGTGCGTCGCAAGCTAGGGATGGCGTCCAAGAAAACCTGTGCTGACTGCGGGGCCTGTCGCGGATCTAAAAAGGCGACGCTTTGTGCGACGCTTTTGCGCACAGGAACGATGCGTCCGGTGCGTGCCAATATGGCCTGGCCCTGCTCGCCAGTGGCAAAGGCAATGAGATCGCGGGCTAAGTCCCGTTGCTGACTTTGCCGGGACAGACAATAGGCATCGGAGTGGAGTACCGAGGCCGCCTCCAAGTATCTGGGCATGGGGGCGATATCCCAGTCCAGGCCGCGGGCGGCTCGCAGTCTTGGGGTGAACACGCGGCTTTGCAAAATCATGGCTGCCCCGCCGCGCATGAAGCGCGACTCCGGATCCTCGCCACGCCGCTCCCTTAAGCTGGGCATCACGCCGACCTCATTTTTGAGGCGCTTCAAGAACATGAGTCCCAGCGCTCCACCACGACCCGCCAACATGAATCGTGATGGGCTGTCGGTGTTGTCGACAATGCGTCCTTTAGCCTGCCAAATGAAGGGGGCGAGGCGGACGATGGAGGGATCTAAGTCCAGGCCGTACACATCGATAGCTCCATCTCCATCGAGATCTCTGGTGAGGGCCTTGGCGGCATCGTGGAAATCGGTCCAGGTCCAATCTGGCTGGGGTGGAGCTACGCCTGCAGCGGCAAATTGCTCTCGGTTCCAGTAGACCACCAGCGATGAGACATTTTGCGGCATGCACAGAAGCACCCCATTGCGTGTAAATGCCTCCAATGGCGGTGCATAGAACTGGTCTGGCTGATGGCTGGGGAGATCGCCCAGTAGTGGGCCTACAGGTTCAAGCAAGTCATGGCTGAGGAACTGGCCCCAGCGCCGAAAATTAATCAAAAACACATCCGGCGCATTCCCCGCGGCGTGGGCGGTGACCACCCGCGTCACGTGCTCAGGATGGCGGCCAACCGGGACAAATTCCACCTCCACATCGGGCCGGGTGGCTTGGAAGGCATCGAGCATCTTCCGGTAGGCCTCGGCTTCGGCGGGGTCGGCAACCGCTTGAAGCCGGATGGTGGGGCGCTCGGGAGTGGTGGATTGATCGCAGCCAACCAAGGAGCCCAGAGCAATGAGGCTAAATGCCACCAGTGTGCTGAAGTGTGTTCGCCTCATGGTTGGTCCTCCAAAGCGTGATCAAGAATGACCGGTAGTGCGGCGATGAGCAAAAGTACCGGAAGCGCCACTAGCAAGGCGCTGGCCATCAGCACCGGCCAGTAGCTGGCGCCAAGCAGGCTGAGGCTATGTATGAGGGTCGGCGCGGTCTGTTCCTCTTGGGATTGCAGGTAGAGCAAGGTATGGGCAAAGTTGGCCCAAGACATGGCCGCCGCCAATATTCCAGCTGCCCAGGTGGCTGGGCGCACCTGCGGCCAAGCCAGCAGTACAAAGATCCGCCACCAAGGCAAGCCTTCCAAACGAGCCGCGAGCAGGGGTGACAAGCGCAGGCGCGCGAAAGCCACCGCAAACAGCAGCACCAGCAGAGGGCTGCCTCCGGCAATGGCCGGAATCCACAGAGGCCACCAGCTATCGGCTATACCAAGCCACTGATAAGCCAAAAAGCGTGGCAGCCACGTGGTTGCATCCGGTACAGAAGCGGCCAGCACCAGCAGGCCGTAACTGCTCCAACGCCATGCTGGGGAGAAAAATCGCAAGGCAAAGCCACAGGCTGCTGCGAGAGGAACGGCAACCACCACGAAGCCCAGACTAATCAGAAAAGAGTTCCATAGGCCGCTGGCTAAAGGGATGGTGCTAAAGGCTGCTTGTAGGCTAGCCAGGCTGGGCGGCCATGGCCAAAGATCGCCAGGCGCAGGAACGTCTCCGGGGCTGTGCAGGGCCCCAAGCACAATGGCCACCAAGGGTGCAGCGAGCACCGTGCAGATGAGTGTGATGAGTGCGCCTCGGCTCCATTGGGCCAAGCGGCGGCGCATGAGTAAGTCGCGCATCCACCTATGTTCGCCGCAAATGCATCCCGGCGTCAGTCTTAGTCAGTTTCAGGGCCGTGGAGGCTTCAGTAGGGGCTGGGCTCGCGGCTGCTGACCAAGCGGGCTCTACGGAGTGATGGCGGGTACCGTGGCGGGGAAAGCTCGCGCGTGATGCCAGTCGGGTCCGGGGCGACCCTTAAGCATGAAATGCCAGTACAGCCGAGGCAGAAAGGATTCCTTGAGCCACCAGTAGGAGCGGCGCGGGATGCGCGGATCCAAGGGAAAACTGGGCATCACCACACCGTCGTAACCAAATTCCGCGAGGATGATCTTGCCGCGGGAGGTGGTGAGAGGACAGGAGGCGTAGCCGTCGTAGTGAGCATCCGGGTTGCATCCAGCCAACACCTTCAGAACATTACTCGTCACGACTGGGGCTTGGTTGCGCACGGCCGCAGCCGTCTTGCTGTTGGGTGTGGTGGTGCAATCACCCAGGCCGAAGATGTTGGCAAATTGGGTGTGCTGCAGGCTGTGTTTATCCACGCTCATCCACCCCGACTCGGCTGCCAATGGGCTTGTCTTGATGACTTCTGGGGCGGATTGCGGCGGGGTAACATGGAGCATCTCGAAGCTGCGACGGACGTCGTGCGGGGCATCACCGCCCTGCCGAAACAGGGCCTCCCGGCGTTCGCCATCAACGCTGATCAGCTCTTCACCAAACCGCGGTGCGATGTTGTAACTGGCAACCACCTTATCCAGCGCTTCGGCGTAAAACGGCACCCCGAACATGGCGCCGCCCGGCGTGTGGAAGCTGATCGGGGGTGTTTTGCCGGCCGTCTTCCAGGCATCGGCGGCCAGGTACATGATTTTCTGCGGCGCACCTGCGCACTTGATTGGCATCACCGGTTGGGTGAACAGCGCCGGCCCATCCCGATGATTCTGAATGCACTCCCAGGTGTAGGGGGCCATGTCATAGCGATAGTTGCTGCAGACGCCGTTGCGGCCTAGCGTTTCGTTCAAACCCTCGACTTTGTCCCAATCGATCTGGATGCCCATGGCCACAATGAGGATGTCGTAGTCGAGCCGCCGGCCGTCATCCAATTCGACCTGCTGCTGCTCCGGTGCGAAGCCCATGGCTTTTTGCTGAACCCACTCGGCTCCGTCGGGGATGACCTGGCTCATGAGATGCCGAGTATTTTCGGCCGCGTAACAGCCTCCGCCAACCAGGGTCCAGGCAGGTTGGTAGTAGTGAAAATCGCTGGGTTCCACAATCGTCAGCTTCAGGTTGGGCCGTTTGCGCAACAGCATTGAGGCTGTGGTCAGCCCGCCGGAACCGCCGCCGATCACCACAACGCGCGGGGAGGAAGTCTTCATGTCGTGTCTCCTGACCGCAGCGGGTCATCTTGTCCAGTGTGGGCGAGCGCGGTTTGCTGCTCGCTCTACTTCAGCTATGGTATGCGTCTTGTGGAATAACGATATTCACTAATAGTATTATATCGTTGTGTACAGGGTGCGGGTTTCGCGCATCGTGTTGTCGCGGCCGCGAAGTAGACCTATCGAGAACAGTCGCGCCGAGGTCCTTGAAACATCTGAAGGTGACAACGACCATGCTCAACATCGCCAGCAACTTAATTCGCCGCAGTGGATTCCTACTGGTTATTGGCCTTGTACTCCTTGCAACGGCTGCTCAGGCTGCAGGAGATGACCCTGCAATGCTGGTGCAAAAAATGCGCGGTGAACTGGCGCCGGCCATGATGTCGGCTATGCAGGCCGGTGGGCCGGAGTCCGCTGTGGGTGTCTGCAAGGATGTGGCGCCGGCGGTGGCGGCGCGGTTGTCACGCGAGAGCGGCTGGCAGGTGCGCAGGGTGAGCTTGCAGCCGCGCAACCCCTTGCTGGGAACGCCGGATGCTTGGGAGCAGGAGCAGCTGTTGGCCTGGCAGAAGGCGCGTGCAGAGAATCCCAAGCTACCGCCACAGAGTCTGCAGACGACCACGACGGAGCCTGCGGGTGTGATGCAGCGCTATCTGCAGGAGATTCCGCTGGCGCCGCATTGCACGGCGTGTCATGGCGGCAGCGCCGACATCGCGCCGGCGACCCGGGAGCGTTTGGCCCTAGAGTATCCCCATGACCTCGCTACGGGTTACGCCGTTGGCGATCAGCGCGGCGCGTTTGCCTTCAAGCGCTTGCGGGCCGAAGGCGAATAAAGAGCAGGCCGTCGAGCACAACCGCAGCTGCACCCGACGGCCCATCCGGTCAGGAGTCGGGTACCTCCGTCATCCGCAGGTAGGGCCGTATTTCATCCCATCCCTGCGGAAACAGATCTTTGGCCTGTTCGTTGGCAATGCTCGGCGGAATGATCACCTTGGCCCCTGGGGACCAGTCGGCCGGCGTGGCCACCTTGTGGGCATCACCTAGTTGCAGGGCGTCGATCACCCGCAGAATTTCGCTGAAGTTACGGCCTACGCTCATGGGGTAGGTCATGGTCAGGCGAATTTTCTTGGCCGGGTCGATGATGAAGACCGAACGCACTGTGGCGGTATCCGATTCACCGGGGTGGATCATGTCGTACATGGCGGCAATAGCCTTATTCTTGTCCGCCACAATGGGAAAGCGCAGTGTGGTGTTTTGGGTGGCATTGACGTCTTCAATCCAGCGCAGGTGCTCATCCACCGTGTCGGTGGACAGTCCTAAGGGCTTTACCTTGCGTGCATTGAACTCGCCGTCCAGCTGGGCGGTGCGGCCCATCTCGGTGGTGCAAACCGGGGTAAAGTCGGCGGGGTGGCTAAAAAAGAATACCCAGGAGTCGCCAGCCCACTCGTGGAAGTCGATAGGGCCAGTGGTGGTCTCGATTTGGAAGTTTGGGGCGGTGTCGCCGAGGCGTAAACTCATGTGGGACTCGCTCATAAAAGCCAGCCCTGAGGTTAAACCTCCGTCGGCGCTGGCGCCACAGACAAGGAAAGGAATAACTTGATCAAGTCCATCGTGTTTCGCCATGGCTTATGCCTGTGTCTGACTCTGACTTGGCTCGCTGCTTGCTCGCAGCCAGCGGACGCTCGCTTACATTTGGAGTCGCTGCGTAGCGCCCAGATTTTGCTGCAGCAGCCAGACCTCACAGTCGTGGACGTGCGCACCCAGGAAGAGTGGGAAGAGGGCCATCTCCCCAACGCCACCTGGGTGCCGCCCCGAGAATGGGCCACCATTGCTTCGCGCGTGCCGGCCGATAAGCCTTTGTTGTTGGTTTGCCGTTCCGGAGGCCGCGCTCAAAAGGTGGCGCAGACCCTCATAGAACAGGGACACCCGGAAGTGCACGTACTAGTGGACGCGGGCGTCCCGGAATTACTCAAGCTCTGAGCCGGTGTGCACTAGGGCTATTCGCAGCGATTCGTCGGCAGCACGCTGTTATAGCTTTTGGTTATAGGGAGCTCATAATTTAAGTCACGTGCTTGCATAAGACCATGTTGTGCCCGATCATTTGCTGCTACGGCGCACAGGACACGCGCCCCTCCCCCAACGAGATCAGGTGAGACGCAGGTGAGTCATTTTTCTGCACGGATAGCTTTGGCCGCTCTAGGCTGGCTGGTGAGCACGGCCGTTACGGCCACCAATGGCTACTTTCCCCATGGCTTCAGTCTGAGCCAGAAGGCCCTCGGCGGTGCTGGTACGGCATTGGTTGAGGATGCCCTCATCGTCAGTATTAACCCGGCTGGCATGGTCTGGGCCGGAAACAGTACCGAAGCAGGCTTGAGCCTGTTCCAACCCATCCGCGACCACCGCGCCACGGAGCGCGGCGAGAATGCAGAGTCGGGCATTGTCAAAATTAGCCCCGGACAAATCCGTAGTGGTAACGAGCTGTTTCCCATTCCCGCATTCAGCTACAACCGTCTGTGGGGTGAGCGCTATAGCTGGGGTATTTCCGCTTACGGCAAAGGCGGAATGAATACCGAGTACTCGGGAGGTTCAGCTATTTTCGGCGAGAATCTGCCAGGTTTTGAAGCGCAGTGCGACGGTACCTTTGGCGGTGGTGATCCGCAAGGAGCCGACAACGCGGGCTTCTGCGGAAACTCGCGTGCTTTGTCTGGCGTGGACTTGGCCATTATGTTCATCGCTCCCTCCATGTCCATGCGCATTGGTGAGCATAGTTCTATCGGGGTCGCACCCTTGCTGGCTCTCAGCCGTTTTGCCGCTCAGGGCTTGGGCGCGTTTGCAGCCTTCTCTAATCAGCCGGATAAAGTCAGCGACAACGGTCATGAGCTGAGTTATGGCGGGGGCTACCGCATTGGTTTTCTCACCGGCGCCGGGAAGGCTGTGAGCCTGGGGGCGTCCTATCAGTCACGGGTCTGGATGCAAGCCTTTGACGACTACGCAGGTTTGTTTGCTGAGCAAGGCGACTTTGATATTCCCGAAACCTGGAACGCAGGCGTGGCCTTGCACCTGTTTGAAAACTGGGACCTGGTCTACGACTACCAATATATGGACTACAACCAGGTTCGCTCCGTGGGGAATCCGCTGGACCCCAACCGCTTTGTCAACGAATGTGCCATCCCACGGCTGTTCGCTTCGGTGGCGCCAGGCTTAGGCTCCACAGAGCCCAGCGGGGCTTGCTTAGGTGCAGCGACTGGGCCTGGTTTTGGCTGGCAAGAAATGGAAGTGCACAAAGTAGGCGTGCAATATCGCTGGGGACCGCACCGCCTGCGTGCCGGCTACAGTGTGGCTGACAGCCAGCCCATCCCCTCCAGCGAGGTCTTGTTCAACATACTGGCTCCAGGGGTGATCGAAGAGCATTTCACGGCTGGAATCAGCTGGCGCTGGCGCCCCGGCTTCTACATTGAAGCGGCGGCCATGTACGCTCCGCAAAACCCTGTGCGCGGCAAAAACCCCTTGTCGAACACCGACGTGGGGGTCTTGGGCTTGGCCGGAGAAGGACTGGGCCTGGATCTCATCACCGACCTGCTTGGCCAGGACACCTCAGAAGCCTTCGGAACAGACGCCGATGATCAGGACATCATCCTCAACATGCGCCAGTACGAACTGACCATCGGTGTGGCTTGGCGTTACTGAGTTCGCAGATCATCGCTCTGCAGGCTGGGGCCTAGCCCACCAAGTTACCGTGTACTAATTTGTGCTGATCTGTTTCATTTCAGGTTGCCCCTGAGTTGGGCTAGCGGCTCGATGGTGACTCGCGTCGTCATCATTGTCAGCGCAGGAGCTGCAGTTCGCTTGTTGCTGTGGCGCATGGGCGTGCTTTCGTGGCTTGCCCTGTGCATTGCCAGCTGTGCTCTTCCTGGGTAATGTCGGGGTCAAGCGCAAAGCTCGACAAATCTGAGGGCTTCGCTTGGCAGGCTGGCTTGAGTGGAGACGGCACAGCATGGACATGGGTTTGCGACTCACTGTGATAAAGCCCTTGCACTGGAGGCTTATGGGCTTGTGCTGGCTTTTGGGAGCGATGTTCTGCCACCCAATCGCCTGGGCGGATGATGCTCAGCCCGCCGTGGAGTCAGATCTGCCCGCACCCAGCTTCTCGGAGGTTTTGCGGCCTCCAGGTACTCCAGGGCCAGACTTGGGACTGCGTATTGAAGGCGATAACCCCAACCCCAGCGTCGGTGACTCAAAATTGGGGACCTTGGTAGTTGGGCAAGATAGCTCTGAGCGGGTGCTTTATGAAGACGATCACCATCGGGTGGTGGGTAGTCCCTCACAACCCATGGTGCGCATGATGTACCGCGTAAACCCCAATGCCGATGCTTGGTACTTTGATGGGAACGTTGTGCGTGGCCATGTCAAACAAGGCAGTAACTTTGGCTGGTCCGTGGCCGTGAACAAACCGTACATGGCCATTATGGATTGGAGCGCCGAGCCTAGCGTTGCCGCCCTCATCATTTATGAGAAAACACCGAATAGCTTGCGCGGCTGGAAAAAGCGCTTTGAGGTTTTAGCCCAGGACCCTCAGCAAGCCGACTGTATGGGCGGGTTAGACGCCGAAACATGGCTGCAAACTTGGCAGCAAGATCGCGGAGCGAGTTGTGGCGTCACCACGGTTGAGGGCACTCATGCCACGCGCCGATCGGTGGGCGCATTAGGAGGCAATTAACGCGGCTTGATACTTCGTTTATCTGCAGTTTGCTTAGCTAAAGGCCTGGCTAGCGAGGAGACCGCAGATGCACAACGTCAATCAGCTGAATCGCCTACGCCGCGCCGCTGACCCCGTGCCGGAATTGGCCGGCTTCGATGCTGAATCGGGCTTAGCTGTGCGCGAGCTGCTCATGGAGCGCGTGGAACAACAATGGGAGAAGTGCGCACGGACCAAACAACCTTTGGGCGCATTGCTCCTAGCTCTGGATGGTGTCGACCGGGACAATCTCGACAAGCAGCACACGGAGGTCCTGTGCGCAGACGTACGCGAGGCAGGTCAGGTGGTGTCTCGCTGGTGCCGACGTCGGGCTGACTTCGCGGGGCGTATGCGCAAACAAGAGATTGGGGTCATGCTGGCCGAGTCCAAGTTAGAGGGCATGCGCGGCGTGGCTGAGCAAATCATTCGAAACATTCATGCGCTGCAACTACCCCATCCCATCGACTCTCAGGCCACACTCACGGTCTCTGTCGGTGGCGCGGTTGTTATACCTGACAAAAACCACATGGCCAGCTCGTTGTGGGTGTTTGCCGACAGGGCGCTTGCTGATGCGCGTGCGATGCATGGTAATTGCGCCGTGTTCTACGGCGACGATGTCCCCGTCCCGCACTGAAAAGATCTAGCTTAGTCCGCAGCTACGGTGCAAAAAGTGACGGCTGCAGATTGGTTGTTCCACAGATGGTCACCGATGAGCACAGATGGTTGAACGCATAGATCGTGGTCAGGCCCTGAGGGTGTTGAGTCTGGCCAGAGGGGAGGCCGACTACCAATCAATTGCTTTTATCTGAGCCATCTGTGGAAAAAGCAATAGCCGCAGATGTTCCGCAGATTTTTTGAATACACAGGCGGCTCAGGATCTTCGTAGGTGTTGGCGAGACTGAGGCTCAAGCTGAGCAAGGGCTGGACGTCACTGCTGTGATGGCCGAGTCCCTGACAAATCTGTGCTTATCTGTGTCATCTGTGGAAAAGTCAGTGGCCGCAGATTGGCGCAGGTGTGTCGCGAATTCCTTGTTTCCACAGATGGACAGGATGGGGAGAGTCTTATTGGCTTGGTTTTCTGCTTTGTGGATTCAGCGGCTTGGCGACACCGCGGACGTGAATCAAACTGAAGGCATCCGAACCGTCTGTTGAAAACAGTCAGTGGCCGCCGAACGGCTAATTCTTGATCGGTACAGTGAGGAAAACGGGCTTTGGGGTGGTTGAGGCTGCAGCCGCGATTGGGTGTTTAGGTGACTGAGAGACTCTTCAGGCAATCTGCGCCAATCTGCGGCCAATAACCGCCAAACAAACACAGCTAGTTTTGGTGTCGCTGGCCCATCGTTTAGGGGTTGCTTTGGGCGCGTAGGGCCGGTTCGCGGGTTTGCAGCCAGCCGGTCAAGATGTAACCGGCCAGCATGGCAACGACAAAGCCAATAATGCGCGGCTCCCCCGTCACGAGTCCGGCCAGTGCAGGGCCAGGGCAGAGTCCGGCTAGGCCCCAGCCGAGCCCGAAGATGGCCGCTCCTGCAAGTAACGGGCGATCGATATCGGACTTGGTTGGTAAGTGGAACTGGCCCGAAAAAAGAGGCCGTTGACGTTTGAGCACCAGCCTGAAGCCGGGCAGGGTGACGGCAATAGCGCCGCCCATCACCAACATCAGAGATGGATCCCAGGCACCCAAAATGTCTAGGAAGCTCAGCACTTTGGCCGGGTCCATCATGTTCGATACAGCCAAGCCTAAGCCGAATAGGAAGCCAGCGAATAAGGCAGTGAGGAGCGGCATCTTAGACTCCTAATCCATGGCGCATGACGGCAACGACGCCGATAGCCACGGCCATGAATACGCCGGTTGCGACTAAGGAGCGCGGCGATAGCCGACCGATGCCGCATACACCATGACCAGAGGTGCAGCCTGAGCCCAGGCGCGTACCTACGCCCACCAGTAAGCCAGCACCAAGCATCAGTCCCCAGCCCGCATCAATGTGAATGTGAATCGCGTCGGCGGGGGCGAATAAGAGGTAGCTGGCCGCCCCGCCAAGTAGTCCGAGTACAAAGGCTAAGCGCCAGCTACGGTCGCCTGCAGGAGCTTGCAGTAGATTGCCCGCAATGCCACTGATACCAGCAATCCGGCCTAAGGCACCCAGCATCAGGAGGGCGCTGCTCCCGATGAGCAATCCGCCGATCAATGCGGGTATAGGCGTGAATTCGGTCACGGTGTACATGGACTGTCTCCGTCTAATGGCGGTTGGCAATAATGCGCATGCAGTATTTGCAGTATGTCGGCAGCGGGGCCAGGACATACGCGGTAATAAATCGTTTGTGCTTCACGCCGCGTGCATACCAGTCCGTCCTTGCGCAGCACAGCCAAATGCTGGGAGAGCGCTGACTGTGCCACGGGGACTTCAGCGTTAATCTGGCTGACCGAGCGCTCACCTTGATTGAGCACACACAGCACCAGCAAGCGGCTGGGGTTGGCGAGGGCGCGGAGCAAACGTGTGGCCTCGCCAGCGTGATGCACCATGTCATCAAAGCTGGGTGTTGCGCTAGCCGCAGAGCTTGTAGGCACACTTGTCATTTTTCTAAATTAGATAAATCTAATGAAAATGTCCAGCGCGTGCTTCATGTGGTCACACCCGGTATCGGCAGTACGCCCTGCGTATGGGTGCGGAGGAGTGCGGCTAAGGCTTAGTTCAGTGGGGGTAGAACTAGCTCGTAACAGGCGCGCAGCTCGGGCGGGCGGTACTCCGGTAGGCCTGCAGGAGCTGGCAGTGGCGTGCAGTTGGCTGGAATGCGTTTTCCAGCAGTGAGAATGCCGCGCAACACATGTTGGCGGAACTCACTGTCGACATACATGTGGGCCCCATGCCCTAGAGCCGTATACCAAGCTCGCCCGCCTAAATTGTCATGGCACCAGCTCATGGGATGATCTCCCATGTAGGCATCAAAGCCCTGGGGAAAGGTGGGACCGCTAGGGTCGCAACTGGTGTTGGGGTTGAGAAACAAATTATCGGACTCATCCAAGCGCATCAGCACCCGGACCTTCGACCGTGGGTTGCTGCTGAAGCTATAAAACTCTTCTAGAAGCAAAGGCCAGCGGCTATCCCCTAGGAAGTCCAGGGTAGGATGACTAGGGTCCTCCAAAATCAATGTGCCTGGCTGCTGGAGTACTGGGTGCGCCATGAAACGCGCGCCTATAAGCTCGCTGTAGAAGGGCCAGTCCTGCTCAGTATCGGCTGCTGCATGAACGCCTACAAAGCCACCACCGTTACGAATAAATGTTTCAAAGGCTTGGCGTTGGGCGCGTGTATCCAAGACTTGGCCGGTGGTGTTCACAAAGGCCACCACATCGACCTCAGCCAAGTTGGCGCTTGTAAAGCCTGTTGGATCCTCGCTGAAATTCACCTCAAAGCCAGCGTTATCGGCCAGGCTTTGAATGGCCGGAATCGCCGCAAAAATACTTGGGTGCCGGAAACCCGTTGTGCGGGTGTACACCAACACTTTGAGCGGAGAGCTGCTTTCAATGGTGTTGGGTGGATCTTCGGGCAGTACTGGGTCACCGCCGCAAGCCACGGTCATAATGCCGGCAGTAGCTAGAGCAATGATTCGGCGAGATGGGTGAGTCATACGGCGCATCCTTGCGCAACGGCCCGCGAACATGGGCTGATTACCTTAGGTCAAACCCTCACGGTCGGCAAAGGCCAGCATGGGCACGGCATTCAACAAGCAGGCGACCCCGACGCCAGCCGCACACTCAGAGCGGAGTGGATGCGCAAGTAGACCGGCAGCGGCTTAAGCTTGCTTGAACAGTGCAGGTTCAAAGCGCGGTGCCAGATCAATCTGCTGGCTCTCTGTGTCTATGTCGCAAATATGTGCCAACAATTCCTGTTGTAGCTGCGCTAACTCAGTGCTGGCTGGTTGGTCCATTGACGATGGTGGCTGCACCGGATGTGTTTGCGGGCCCGTAGCCTGAGTCATCTTTCCTCCACTGCGCCAAAAAAATGACGCCCTGTCCCCAATCGCCAGACTATACCCAGGCTATGGGCTGCCGCCAATCGTGCAGCGCAGCAAATCAGCGACTGGCTTGCTCACGCGCCTTGTCCACCTCCGGGAGGCGATAGGCGCTCAGCGCAGCGCCTAAGGCCATGAGTCCAAAAAGGCCGATAACACCAGAGGCTCCTAACCAAGGTGTTAGGGCTCCAACACTGCTGGTCAAGAGCAGTAATACGCCGATTAAGGTGTTGCTAACAGCTGTGTAGCTGGCACGTTTGGACTCTGGGGCAATGTCGACTAAGTAGGTGCTACGCGCCACCCGAACACCTTGATGAGCCAGCGCGATGATGAAATACAGCGCGCTCAGCAGCCAGCCCTGCATAGGCCCCTGTGCGATAAACGGGTAGAGCAGCCAGGTTGCTATGCCGAGTAGGCCCGCGAGTAAGCCCGTGGTCATCATCACTTGGCGGCTGGATTTATCAGACCAGCGCCCCCAGGCAGGCCCAGCCAGTAAACCCGCCAAGCCACCTGCGGCCACCATGCCGCCCAATGTGGCCAGGTCCTGGCCAGACTCGCTGGCCAAAGCGGCATAAAAGGGAAAGGCCAAGGCCGTGCTCAGGAGTAAGGTGCGTGTCCAGCAAAATTGCGCAAATACCTTGTCAGTGCGCAGCAGGCTCAAGCTGCTGAAAGCCTCCGCGATGGCGTTGGCTCCGCCAGATGTCGCCCCTGGGTATTCCTGCAGTCGGCTGTAGCTGGTGGCCGCCAGCAGCCAAAGCACCCCTGCACACATCAACAGTAGCGGCACCTGCTGAGCGGGCGAGGACTGTGCCACTTGCAGCCAGATGCCGGCGGCGATAGCACCCAGGCCGCCAGCTGAGCTGGCCCACCCGCTGAGCTGGCCGCGTTTACCGCGGTCCACCGTTTTGCCCAAAACATCTTTATAAGCCACCGAGCACAAGCCACGCGCGAGTGCGAAGAGCACCAGCAAACCCACGATAGCCAAGCCGGCTGGGTGGCCGCTGAATGTCAGGCTCACACCGACCATGCCGAGCAAGGCCAGGCCTTGGAGCAGGCTGCCAAGCACCCACACCCACTTGCGGAGCTTCAGCCGGCGTATCCACGCGGCGACCAACAGCTGGGGCAGCAGCGCGCCGGCTTCACGGATGGGCACCAGCAGCGCTAGTAGGTATTCCGGTGCACCTACGCTGAGCAGTAGCCAGGCCAGAACCAGGCGTGCACTCGCGAGTTCATCGCCGGTTTTTGTGGCCGCGAGGCTGAGCAAGGTAAGGCCAAAGTTCCGCGGCTGGTCCCGACATTGGTCCTTAGATATGTCCTGACAGGCCCGCGCATCTTCATCACCAGTGGCTAAGGCAAAAGCCCGTGTTTCCAATTTCTTGTTCATGGTGTTATGGCCCGACATGTCGATCTTGGGCTGGCCTGGGTGGCCCATTCCACGGGTTGTAGTAGATGTACAAAGAAGGCGCCGTGCTCCGCGTCGGTTGCGCCCAGCTGAGTATTCCAACTTTTGAAGCTCCAGCGCCCCGTGGATGTGCAATAGCTTTCGACTCCAGGCTGCTGGGGTTCGGAGCGTGATTCGGGAATGTGCACCTCTAGTTGCGCGAACAGGTGTCTGAGGCTGGGTGCGTAATCCGCCTGGGCCAACGCCTGCCATTTGGTCGCAGACCAGACCTGCGCTGGTTCCTTCAGCCAGGGCAGCAGGCCGCCGGGGCTGAAACTGATGGCGTAGAGATTGTGGCCCGGCCAGTCAATGCTTAAGCCTGCCTGCTCTGTGATGCGCTCCAGGGCTTCATTGACGGCATGAATATGCCCGAGGCGATCACAGATTAAGGCCGGCCAGCGGTGCGCCCGCGCCAAGGCCTGAAAGTCATGATTGGATGCGGTCTGCGCGGCCGCTGGGTCCGGTCGTGCACTGGTGCAGCGAAGTAGAGCTTGAAACTCAAAAGGCTGTAGATCAAGGGCCGTCGCTAGCCTCTGCAAGCTAGCTAAGCGTGGCTGTGCCCGCCCACTCTCAAAAAAGCTGATCTGTCTTTGTTGCAGGCCGCTGTCGAGGGCCAGTTGATGTTGGGAAAGCTGCTGACGTTGCCGAAGCAAACGCAGCACCACACCCAGTTCCGCATGGTCAGTCTGCATGTATTTGATTCCTTATGCGGAATTGAGCGGGACAGATTCAACCCGCAGTGTAGTGCGCTCTGTCACATTCGAGGAGCACAACGATGACTGAAGCCGTAGAGGTCCTGCAACAATTTTGGACGCAATTTGAAGCCGCCTACAGTAAGGACCAATGGGCGCAACTAGAAGCCATTTATGCCCCAGAGGCTGAGTACCGCGTTTACGGATTGCCGACCCCCACTGTGCTTGTAGGGCCCACCCAAATTTGCCAAGGCCTGCAACGTTCGGTCACGAATTTCGACCGTCATTTTGATCAACGGCAGCATCGAATTGTGGCCACCTTACCGATGTTCGATCAGGTTGTTCACTACTTTACCCGCGTGGAATATCGCAAGGCGGGCTTGCCGGATTTAAACACCATTACCCGTTCTGAGCTCATGGTCGAAGGCGGCAAGATCGTCAGGAACGTTAATTACTGGGACCCGGCGTTTATTGAGACCCAGCAGGCCTTGGCATGGTTTGCGGAGTATGGGCCGCAGCTGGGTTTGGACCCCAGTTATTGCTAGGCCCGGCGGCGAGCCGGAGCCAGGGAAAACAAAAAGACCCGGCGGGGAGCCGGGGCCAGGAAAAACAAAAAGACCCGGCGGGGAGCCGGGGCCAGAGAAACAAAAAGGCCCGGCGGGGAGCCGGGGCCAGAGAAACAAAAAGGCCCGGCGGGGAGCCGGGCCTTGGGGGGGAGGTCTGCCGCCTGTTCAGGCGTCAGGGTCCTCAGCTGGTGGGTCACGGAGCAGTTTGTCGTATTCGAGCAGTAAGCCACCGCCGGGGTAGCTGGAAATTTCGAACACGCGGCCTGCAGCGCGGCCATTAATTGTCTGCACTATGGCCTGCAGGTCTGAAGGGGATTCAGCAGATGCTCCATCACTCGCGGGCTGCGCGGGTGGCATCGGCTCTCCCTCCTTGGCTTGTAGGCGCATGTAGTGCGCACCGTCATCTTGACGTATTTCGACTTCGACATGCAAGCCATCTTGGCGGACAAAATTTAGACGGCGCCATTCGGCTTGTTCGTCATCCGCCTGCGCAGCACGCACATCCAGCAAGCGAAGATTGCTCAGGGCAGACAGTAGTCGGTTGCTATTCGCCGTATTCACACTGCGCCCCTGTGCAGGTGCTGGGCTGAGCTCAAAGTCCGTGCTGTCTGCATCTTGGAGTGTGAGTGCGAACACTTGTTCGCCATTTTCCTCCACGCTGACGCTAGCCAGTTCCGCTCTTTTAATATCGACCAAAGTCTTATCCAGCCAGTCTTCGGCTGTACGCGGAGGGCGGATGTTTTGACCAATCAGCCAGGTCTGGTTTTCGCCGGTCTTGCGCACATATTGTCCACCCTGACCACTGCTGCCAATCAACACACCCAGCACGGGCTCGGCATCGGCACGTGCAATTACTTCGATGGTGGTGTCGCTGGCTTGGGCGACGTCCAGCAGCTTCAAGCGGCTGTGCCACTCGGGGTTGGCGGTCTTGGCTTCTACCACTTCGGCTGTGGCCAGATTACGCAGCAGTTCGCGCAGTTTGGAGACATCGATGGGGTAGGAAGTCTTGGCCGGTAACACCCAGCGATCGTCCCCGGCGTGTTCCAGCACAAAGGGCTCTTCGCCAGCGGCGTGAATCTCCACGGCGGTGACCTCAGCCAAGCGGCTTTCCAGCTCGGGAGCAAACAGCCCCAGATCTTCCGGGGCATAGCTTTGCTGGTCACGTTGGGCAGCAAACCAGGCCAGGCCAGACAAGGCCACGGCCAGCACCGCCAGAATGCGTAGTTGCTTGCTTGCCATCAGATGCGTACCTCCTTGGCTTGGCGGCGCCGGCTGATGATCAGGCTGATGATGATCAGCAGCAGCGGAACACCGGCGATGTTGATGAACTTCAGCCAGCCCTCCAGGGCTTCGACGTCCTTATTCAAGTTGTAGCGCACAGCGCGTAGCTCTTTGCGGACGGCCAGTTTGGCCTCGAGGAAGCGATCCAGCTCCGCCTGCTGCTCCGGCGACAGGGTGAGGATGTTGCCTTCCTGCTCCTGGCTTTGCAGTTCGGTGAGCTTACGCTCGGTCTCTCGCAGTTCTTGCTGCAGGCGCTCCTCCTGGGCGCGGAACTTGCGATCGGCTTCGCGCTTCATCTGTTCCACCAGCGTGAAGGGGCGGCTGTAGCCGGCGCGGCTCTTGATAGAGATCACGTCCGCACTACCCAGCAGGTTGTCCACGGCATTCACCAGTAGATCACCGTTGCCGGCAAAAGGCGAGGCGATGCGTTGGCCTAGGAAGTTACTCACCTGCACCCAGAACTGGTCGGCCAGCAGGTCGGTATCGGCAACGACCACGACCTGAATATCCCCTTCGCTGAGGTGCTCAGTACCAGTGGCCGCAGCAGCCGGGGCCTCCTCGCCATAAGCGCTTTGTGCCGGGCCCGAAACGCGTGCCGCCAGCATGTAACGCTCACCGGTGGGGGTGAAGCCACTGGCCAGGCTGGTGGGGTCCATACCGGGCTGGATCTTGAAGCTGGGAATGGGTGCAGCGTTCTCGGTGGACTCGATCAGCGGAGTCACCGTAGTGCTGGCATCTTCCTGCACGGTGAAGTAGCCGGCCAGGCCCATGTTCAGGCTATCCACATCCTGGGTGATGATGTCTTCGCGGTTCAGCTCCGCCGGGGTGTAACCCAGCATGCCCAGGTGATAGGTGGGCTGGCCATTGGGACCATTCACCTGCAGGGCTGCCCCGCCGTCGCCGACGATGTCATTGGACAGGCTCAGCCCCCAGCTAGCCAACAAAGGTTCCAGGTCCGAGTTGGGGCCGGGGCCCTGGCTGCTGGGGTCCATGCTCATGGGGCCAGCCATTTGCGAGAAGGGGTCTACAAAGGCGAGCAGGCGCCCGCCACCCAAAACGAACTGGTCTAGCGCGTAGAGGGTGTTGTCGGGCAGCTTCACCGGGTGCACCAGCATCACCAGGTCCACGTCTTCGGGTACCACATCCAGAGAGTCATCCAGCGTTTCCACACTGAAGAACTCTTGCAGTTGGCTCACGCTCATCCAGGGCTGCTGAGGTTGGCGCCGCATGGGGTCAAAACCACCATTGACCGGCAGGCTGCTCAGCAGGCCCAGCTTGGGCTTGGTGGGCGTGGACAGGCCGTACACCAGCTTGGCCACGTCGTACTCGAGTTGAGCCTGGCGATTGAGCTGGAAAAAGGGAATGGTTTCCACGTCTTCCACGGTGTTGGTGCCGGCCAAGCCGAAGTACAGCGTTTCGCCGCTGTCACCCAGGGGCACCGGCTGTACGCCCAGCGCCGTGGCCCGGTCTTCCTCTTCGGAGAAGGGTTCGGGGTTGATGATGTTGAGCTTGATCTTGCCGCCAGCGGCTAAGGTGAGCTCCTCAAGAAACTCCTTCACCTGGGTGGCCCAGGTTTGCAACTGGGGCAGGCCGGTGGCGGCATCGCGGGAGTAGAAGAAATAGAGGGTGATGGGCTCCTCAATTTTCTCCACCAGATTCCGCGTGCCGTCGGAGAGGGAGTAGATGTTGTTTTCGGTGAGGTCCAGCCGCACGCCCTTGAACAGCACCTGGCTGACAGCGATGACGGCGACCAGCACCACAAAGACCAGCCCCAGGCTGGAGCGTTGAAAGAATGTCTGCATGGTGATCTCCTCAGTCGGCTTTTTTGGCGTCGACAATCAGGGCGCAGGCATACAGCCAAGCACCGATGAAGGCGAGGAAGAAAACAAGGTCACGCAGGTCAATCACGCCTTTTTGCAGGGATTGAAAATGCGTGAGGAAGCTCATGGCGGCCAGGGCGTCGACGATGCCGCCCGGCAGCCAGGCCGAGAAGGCATCCAGCACCAGCGGGAAACCAGCCAGCGTGAACACAAAGCACAGCACCAAGGCCACGATGAAGGCAATCACCTGGCTTTTGGTAAAGGCCGAGACGCCCACACCCACGGCCAGATAAGCACCGGCCATGAGCAAGCTGCCCAGATAGGCGGCCACAATCACGCCGTTATCAGGGTCACCCAGCACATTCACAGTGATCCAGATGGGGAAGGTGCCGGCCAAGGCAATGGCCACAAAGGCCCAGGCCGCCAGAAACTTGCCGATCACTGCCTGCACCATGGTGATCGGCAGGGTCAGCAGCAGTTCGATGGTGCCGCTTTTACGTTCTTCAGCCCAGATGCGCATGGCAATGGCCGGCACCAAGAACAGGTACAGCCAGGGATGAAAGCCAAAGAAGGCTTGCAGATCAGCCTGGCCGCGCTCAAAGAAATTACCCAGGTAAAAGGTAAACACTCCGGCCAGCATCAGGTAGATCACGATGAAGACCACAGCCAGGGGGGTGGCAAAGTAAGCCGCCAGTTCGCGGCGGAAAATCACGCCAATGGGGTTCATGACAGGCCTCCGGCGGTGATGTCGCGGAAGAAATCATCCAGCCGCCCGGATTCGGCCTTGGCGGCCAGAGCAGCAGGGGTGTCGTCAGCCAGAATGCGGCCCTTGGCGATAATCATCGCCCGGGTGCAGATGGCCTCCACCTCTTCCAGGATGTGGGTGGAAATGATGATGATCTTGTCCTTGGCCATGCCGTTGATGAGACGGCGGACCTCATGTTTTTGGTTGGGGTCCAGGCCATCGGTGGGCTCATCCAGAATCAGCACCTGCGGGTCGTGCAGGATGGCTTGAGCCAGCCCCACGCGGCGGCGGAAGCCCTTGGACAAGGTGTCGATCTTCTGGCCCAGTACACCTTCGAGGTGCACATCCGCCACCACCTGGCGCAGGCGTTCCGTTCGCTGGCTGCCACTGAGCTGGCGCAGGTCCGCAGCAAACTCCAGGAATTCCAGCACCCGCATATCGGCATAACCCGGTGCGCCCTCGGGCAGGTAGCCAAACTGGCGTTTGGCCTCCACCGGCTGGGTCTGGATATCAAAGCCGTTTACACTGGCGGAGCCCGCAGTGGGCGACAAGAAGCCGGTAATCATCTTCATGGTGGTGGACTTGCCGGCTCCGTTGGGGCCGAGAAAGCCCAGCACCTCACCCGGTTTGACCTGAAACGAGAGCTGGTCCACGGCACGCCGTGAGCCAAAGTCTTTGGTTAAGGCCTGTACATCAATCATGCTGGCCTCCCCATGGGTTGTTGCATGTTGTCGTCCTCAAAAAAACAAAGGTCCCGTGCCCCTAGCGCCTGGCCAAGAGCCCCAGTCATTGCTGTGTTGTTTTCGGCGCTGTTAACGCCTTTGGTGGTTCCCGATAGCGGCGCGGTTAACGCAGCATCAGGAAGAAGGCCTGCCGCCCACGGCGCACGTTCAGCAGGAGCTGGTCCCGCGCGGCCTGGGCCACGGCCTCGAATTCTTGAAGGTTGCGAACGGGACGCCGGTTGACCGAGCTGATCACATCGCCTGGTCGGAGTCCTGCACGCGCCGCTGGCGTACCCCGTTGAACACGGTTCACAACCACCCCTTGAACGCGACCGTATAAGGGATGCGTATTGTCCATTTCGCCAAGAGCCGCGCCGCCTAGTAGCTCCGATAAGCGGCTGGCATCCACCGGGGCAGCGTCGGGAATGGTGGCGGTGAGTTGGCGCACACGGCCCTCCCTAAACACCTCCATATCCAAACTCTGGCCCACGCGAATGAGGCCGATGGCATTGCGTAAATCAGCCGCAGAGTTGATGTCTCGGCCGTCGACGGCAGTCACGATATCTCCAGACTGCAGGCCGGCTTTGTCGGCCGCTGAGCCAGATTCCACCTGGGCGATCACAGCGCCTCGGCGGTCACCCGCCCCCAAGGCTTGGGCTAGTTCTGGATTGAGGTCCTGGACGCTGACTCCCAACCGGCCACGGCGCACCTCGCCGTAGGCGACGATTTGCTCCATCAGTGTGCGGGCCATGCGCGCAGGGATTGCAAAGCCGATGCCTACATTGCCACCGGAGGGGCCAACAATGGCGGTATTAATACCGATGAGGCGGCCGTCCATATCGACCAATGCACCACCTGAGTTGCCGGGGTTGATGGAGGCATCGGTTTGAATGAAGTCTTCGTAACCTTCAATGCCTAAGCCGGTTCGACCCAAGGCCGAAATGATGCCCGAGGTGACCGTTTGGCCTAGGCCAAAGGGGTTGCCAATGGCGACCACGAAATCGCCGACACGAAGGTTGTCTGAGTCGCCGAACTCCACCTCGGTGAGGTCTTGAGCCGGCACTCGCAGCACGGCGATATCGGTTTCCGCATCGGAGCCAACCAGTTCGGCTTCCAAAACACGTCCATCGTTCAGCGTGACCGAAATCTCAGTGGCTTTATCAATCACATGGTGGTTGGTGAGCAACAGGCCTTGTTTGGCATCGACGATGACCCCTGATCCCAGCGACTGAGACTCGCGCTGGCGGGGTTGGGGTAAGTCGAAAAAGAAGCGAAAGAACGGGTCTTGCAGCATGGGATTATCTTGCTGCGCCATTCGCGTGCGGGTGGCGATGTTCACCACTCCAGGCGTGACCTCTTCGAGCATGGGCGCAATGGTGCGCTGGCCGCCCAAGCTTGAAGGCCAGCGTGCCCAAGCCCAGCCGGCTGTCATGCTCAGGCTGAGCACTAAGGTAATAATGAGTGGTCTCTTCAAGCGCATGGAACTCTTTTTTTCGCTATGGACGGCATGAATGCGACGATCTCACCCACGCACAGGCGCAGGCATAAGGGCATTTTTATGATTTTCAAGGGCTTGAGCTGGTCGCGCCCCCTGACGCAGCGCCACCCCCGGCACCAACGCTACGACCTAGGCGGGTCGCCGAAAGTTTCCGTAGCTGCCTTGGTCCTCGGCCTGTTGCTGAGCCCCGCGAGTGCTGCCGGGCCCACACTGCAGCTCAATGTTTGGCAGGCCGACCCCGAGGGAACGGTGCGCGAAGACAATGTGGACTACGACGTTGAGCGCGACCTGGGGGTTGATAAAAACGAGGTGTACTCCGTCGCTCTGGTGGGCCGCCGCTGGGAGATTCGCTATGAAGATATCTCCCTGGATGGCCAGGGCACCGTGGAGCAGGACAACCTCTTATTAGGCCTGATTCCGATTGGGCCACAGGAGTTTGAGGTGAGCAGCCGGGTTGATGTGGAAGACATTCAGGCGAGTTTCTACCCACTGAGCTTTGGGCCGTTGGAGCTAGGCGCAACGCTGCGTAGCCTGGAGGGGCAATTGGACGCCCGCGAGGGCGACAACATTGGGGTCCAGGACGTGGACGAAGTTGTGCCCATGGCGGCAGCCAGGCTGAACTGGCCGGTACGCCAGGACCGCATGGGCTTTGTCCTTGGCGGCCAATGGGTGGAATATGAGGGCGACCGTGCTTACACCGTAAATGTGGGGGTCGAGTTTGCCTTCCATGCTGTGCGTGTAGGGGCCGGTTACCGCCTGCAACGCTACGACATTGGCGCAGACGATGAAGATGGTCTTGATTTGACTTTGGATGGGGCGCAGCTGCACTTGGGCTGGGCCTTCTAGCCGCCGAGTTTGGGTTGCAGCGCCAGAATCTTGGCGCGGTGGTCTGTTCCGTCCGCAGTCTTTGGTGCAGGTTCAGGGGCAGGTGCTGATGGGCACCATGCTGGCGCGGTCCGCATGAGACGGCTCTCGGGCTGGTCTGGTGACCGAAGATCACAGATTGCCATCGTGTGTTCCTGCGCCGGTGCACGGCTCTTGCAATAGCCCACGTCGGTGTAAATCGCACCCCCCAATGTCAAGGATGAGCTGTGGACGAACTCAAGAACAGTGAGCGCCAGGATTACCTGCTCACCAAACAAGCGGCTGGGTTTTTGGTACTCGAAGAGGTGGGTGCTGTGCGCCAGGCTGTGAGCCAAATTCGCACCATCATTGCGGACGCCGCCAATCCGCTGGCCGCCTTGGTTGAGGCCTCTAAAGATGCCGTCAGCGAGCAGGTGCGGGGTGATGCCGTGCGTTCCATGCAGTTCGCGGACATGGTGGATCAGCTCAGCGCCTATTGCGACGCCGAGTTAGATAATGTGGAGCAGTTGGCGCGCGACTTGAACCTGCTGGTGAACGATATTCTCGCCGATGCGAGTCGTGGCGCCGAACGCGTGTCCAGTTTCCAACAAACCCTACAGAGCCGGTTGATGCAGCTGCGCAGCCGTTTGGCCGACCGCGGCCATAAGTCTGTGGTGCAAAAAGATATGGGCGAAGGCGATATCGAGCTGTTTTAGGGCTGCCTGGCGCCATGCTCTTGCCGGGAGCGGCTCGCACAGGCCCTTAAGACGCTTTCTCCAAGGTGGCTGGGTCGATACCCCGCGCTTTGAGTACGTCTGAGGTTTTTGGTGGGTTGCCGGTGATTAAGCGGTCGGCCGTGCGACCTAAGCTGCGCCACATCCATTGCAATGACACGCTCATGCGCTGGCCCGGCTCGATCAGGGCCCAAATATGCACGAGGGCCCATGTGGCCCAGGCTGAAAAGCCCGTGAGCTTGTAACGCCCCACCGTGCCTACCACCCGATGCCGGCCCACAATAGCCATGCTGCCCTTATCCAAATAGCGGAATGCGGGCACGGATTTGTTTTGCATTTCGCGATGAATGCGCTTGGCAACATAGCGGCCTTGTTGAATAGCCACAGGTGCTAAGCCCGGTAGTGGTCGCTCGCTATTGTCGGGCTGGAAGCAGGCCAAATCACCGACAACAGTGATGTTGGGGTGGCTGGGCAGGCGCAGTTTCTCATCGACAAGCAGGCGGCCGCCACGGTCGGTTGTGGCTTGGGTGCGCTTAGCCAAAATACGACCAAAGGCGCTGACCTCCACCCCAGCCGCCCAAAGAATGGTCTCGGCTTCGATGACGTCAGTACTATCATCGGCGTTGCGCACATGGACGCGACCGGCCGCCACATCTTCGACGCGGGTTCCGGTGCGCACTGTGACGCCTAAATCCTCCAGGTAGCGCTGTGCCTTGGTTTGCAGGTCAGCGGGATACACGGGCAATACAGCCGGAGCCCCTTCCAGCAGGGTGATGTTGGCGTCCGCAGTATTGATAGCGCGGAAGTCACCGAGCATGGTGCGATGAGCGAGTTCGCCCAAAGCACCCGCCAGTTCCACACCCGTAGGCCCGGCACCAATCACAATGAAATTGAGTAAGCGGCGGCGGCGGTCCGGGTCGGTTTCGGTCTCGGCCATCTCAAAAGCCCGGAAGATGCGATGGCGCATATCCAACGCATGTTCAATGGTTTTCAGCCCCGGGGCGTAGGCGCGCCAATGGTCGTTGCCAAAATACTGGTGCTTCACCCCAGTGGCGACGATTAATTCGTCGTAAGGCGTGGTGCCACGGTCGTGGCGGACCACCTGCGCCTCAACATCAATGTCGTAACAGGTGGCCATGATGGTGCGCACGTTTTTGTAACGGCGCAGAACCACCCGCTGCTGCGTAGAAATATCGCCTACGGTCAAAATGCCGGTGGCCACCTGATAGAGCAGGGGCTGGAACAAATGGAAGTTGCGCTTATCAATTAGCGTGACCTCCACATTCGCTTTGCGGCCCAGCGCACGCGCGCAAAATAGGCCGCCAAAGCCCCCACCCACAATCACCACTTGTTTTTTCTGCATGCGGCATTGTAGCCCCGGTCTACCCCGGTCCTGCTAGCATGCGCAGCGAAAAGACAGCAGGAGACGGGATGAGCACTGCCGATGTCGTGAGCTTTCGCGATCTAGCCAAGGGCGCCCTTGAGGGACTTCCTCATGCGCTTACCATCAACAAAGGTCTGCTGCGGCTGGCATTGGCCAAGCCGGAGAAGCAGCAAAGCATTGGCCAGATGCTGGAAGACTGGGCGCGCAAACAGCCGCACAAAACCGCCTTGATTCAAGGCGATGAGCGGTACTCCTGGCGCGAACTCAATACCTGGGCCAATCGCGTGGCCGATGTGCTGGCTGCGCAGGGCGTGGTTGCCGGCGACACCGTCGGAATTTTGCTGGACAACCGGCCGGCGACATTTGCCATGGTGGCTGGCGTGGTGAAATTGGGCGCCATTGCCGGGATGCTGAACCACAACCAAACTGGAGAGGTTCTGCAGCATTCCGTGGGGCTGGTCAGGCCCAAAGCGATTCTGGTGGGTGAGGAATGTGCGCAGAGCTTGAAAGGCAGTAAGGCGGCCATTACCAAAGCCCATCAGCCGGTGTGGCTCTGGGTGCGGGAGAACCCGACCAAGGCTGCTCCTCGGGGCTATTTAGATTTGCACCAGCTACTCCCTGCGGCCGACCCCAGCAACCGTGCCGAAACGGCTGCTGTGAAGCTCAAGCAACCCTGTTTTTATATCTTTACCAGCGGTACCACCGGCCTGCCCAAGGCCAGCATCATGAGCCACAACCGCTGGTTTAAAGCCGGCGCTGGCATGGGTTTAGCGAGTTTGCGCCTGAGCCCAGATGATGTGTTTTATTGCTGCTTGCCGCTGTATCACAACAATGCCCTCACAGTGAGCTGGAGCAGCGTGATGCATGCTGGCTGCGCCTTGGCCATTGGGCGTAAGTTCTCAGCCAGTGGTTTTTGGGATGAGGTGCGTCAGGTCAACGCCAACGCCTTTTGTTACATCGGTGAGCTGCTGCGCTACCTGCTCAACCAGCCGGCCACGGAGCATGATCGCGACCACCCCGTGGAGGTCATTGTGGGCAATGGCCTGCGCCCGGAAATTTGGGATGCCTTCAAGCAACGTTTCGGCATTGAGCGCATCAACGAGTTTTACGGCGCCAGCGAAAGCAATGTGGGCTTTATTAACGGCTTTAATGTCGATCGAACGGCCGGTTTTTGTCCCATGAGCTTTGCCGTGGTGGCCTACGATCGCGAGGCGGATGCTCCCATCCGCAACAGCAAGGGGCGCCTAGATAAGGTGGCCAAAGGCCAGACCGGTTTGCTCATCACGGAAATCACAGATACCGCCCCTTTTGACGGTTATACCGACCCCAAAGCCGGCGAAAAGAAGCTATTGCGGGACGTATTCAAAAAGGGAGATTGCTGGTTCAACACCGGTGATCTGGTACGCCACCAGGGTTTCAAACACATTGCCTTCGTAGACCGTACCGGTGACACCTTCCGCTGGAAGGGCGAAAACGTGGCGACTACAGAAGTGGAGGGCGCCTTCGCCGGCTGCCCTGGTATTGAGCATGCTGTGGTCTATGGTGTGGAAATCCCCGGTGCCGACGGCCGCGCGGGCATGGCAGCCATTAGCATGGCGCCGGGTTATCACTTCGATCCCAGTATTGCCCGCACCCTCATTGATCGCCTGCCACGCTATGCGGTGCCTGTGCTGCTGCGTATTCGCACCGCTCAAGACACCACCGGTACCTTTAAGTACAAAAAAGTAGAGCTCAAAGAAACGGCTTGGAAGGTCAATGACGAGCCTGTTTATGTGCTCGAGGCCGGCAAAGATAGCTATCTAGAACTCAGTGCGGATAAGCAAGTGGCGCTGGAGGCCGGTGAGCTGCGCTTGTGAGCGGCAAGGCTGCAGAGACTTGATGGCGTTGCATTCCACCCAGGGTGCGAGCAGCGCAATGGGGTGTTTTCTCAGTTAGCGGCCGAGCATATGTCTGAATCCAAGATCCGTATGGCGCCACTGGCAGAGCATCCCAGTCTGCTAGAAGAGTTGGCTGCCCTGCAGCAGGCGCAATGGCAATATCTGAATCCACAATATGGTCTGGAGCAGCGAATTGAGTTCTTGCGGTGCAGTTGTGAACAGGAGCATCTGCCATCGACTTGGATCGCCCTAGGCCCTGATGAGAGCCTGCTGGGTGCGGCCATGTTGGTCGCACACGATATGCGCGACAGGCCAGATTTATCGCCTTGGCTGGCCAGTGTCATCGTCAAGCCAGAGTTCCGCCGACAGGGCATAGCAAGCGCACTGATCGAGTGGGTGGAACAGGCTGCGTGGTCCCAGGGCGTCTCGCAGTTGTATCTGTATACCGATCAGCAGGCCGGCTTTTACGCCAGGCGCGGATGGTCAATCGTCGAGTCTTGTGATTATTCCGGAGTGGCGGTCACGATCATGGCCAAGCCCGCTCCTGTTGGGCACACTCGGGAGAGTGCATGCTGAGCAACGCATCCGAGTAAGACAAACTGAAGGTTTTGGGGAGAAGGTGATGTCGGTATCTGTATTTCGGACCTTGCTATGGCTGTCTGCCGCCGGCTTTGTGCTGGTGTTCGCTCTGGTGGTGGTGCCCCCACTGCTGGCCAACCCCGACGTGTGGGGGGCTTTCGCAGCAGGTTTTGTGAACCCCTACGCCAGTGGTTACTCCACCGATGTTCTGGTGTGCTGGCTGATTTTGGCCATCTGGGTCGTTTTCGAAGCCAAACACTATGCCGTGCGGCATGGTTGGGTGTGCTTGGTGCTGGGGGTGGTTCCCGGCGTGGCTGTGGGCTTGGCTTTGTATTTATTGCTTCGCCAAAAACAGCTACGGCAAGTGGCGGCCTAGGTATGGCTGCCCGCCTGCGCTCCACTTCGGGGTGGCGCCCCCTGGCGGCCCAGCCATGTCTTCCGGTGAGCGCTGGTGGAGATTAAGAGCTGCCAGCCCACGCAGGCCCAGGCCTACCTGGAGCTGTGTGCGCAGATCGATGCGCAAACTCCCTACATGATGCTGGAGGCCGGCGAGCGGGCCTTGCAGGCGCCTGACTTGCAAGCTGGTCTCACCACCATGCTCAGCAACGACGACCAGCGCATCTTCCTTGCCTGGGAGGCGGTGCGGCCTATGGCTTACATCAACATATCCCGTAAGCCATTTAATCGGGTTCAGCACGTGTTTTACCTGGTGCTGGGTGTGCTTCGTAGTCACTGGGGGCGCGGCATTGGTACAGCCTTGCTGGAGCATGCAGAGGATTGGGCAGTGTCGGTCGGAGGCACACGCTTGGAGCTCAATGTGATGGAGCATAACCAGCGCGCCATCACGCTCTATCAGCGCCTGGGCTTCACGCAAGAGGGCTGTCGAAAGAACAGCATGTGGGTGAGCGGGGAGTATGTGAACGAGCTCTACATGGCCAAACTGTGCGGTGCAGGGGTATGAGCACGCGCACCTCAACTGGCGGGATGACCATATGGCGCCGTTAACACCGCTCTACCTGAGTGTGTTCACCGCGCTGGCCATGCTGGCCTTTGCTGGCAACTCTGTGTTGTGCCGCTTGGCGCTTGCTGAGGGGAGCATTGATGCGCTGAGCTTTACCTGGATTCGCTTGGTCTCTGGTGCCGCGATACTGGCCGTCCTGGTGTGGATGCGGCGAGGTGCTTTGCGCGGAGCGGGCAACTGGGTGTCGGCCCTGGCTCTATTAGCATATGCCGCTGGCTTCTCATGGGCTTACCTCCATTTAACCGCGGCGGCCGGCGCACTGCTGTTGTTCGGCGCTGTGCAAGCCACCATGATGGGGGCTGCGCTGTACCAGGGGGAGCGCTTCAGCGCCCCGCAAACGGTGGGGGTGCTCATCGCGGCTACGGGCCTACTGGCCTTGTTATTGCCCGGCTGGCAAGCCCCGCCACTGCTGGCTGCTGTAGTCATGGGCTTGGCCGGTGTGGCCTGGGGCGTGTATTCGCTCCGCGGGCGTGGTGTGCCAGATCCATTAAGGCAAACTGCGGGTAACTTCCTGCGGGCTGCGGCTATTGCCCTGATGGCGGCCCTGGCAAGTGGTTTTGCCGTGCAGGCTCAGCCTATCGGTGTGGTCTATGCGCTGGCATCAGGCGCACTAACCTCTGGCCTGGGCTATGCCCTGTGGTACTTGGTGCTGCCAGGGCTTAGCTCGTCGACCTCGGCCATGGTGCAGCTGAGTGTTCCTGTACTAGCCGCCATTGGTGGTGTGGCGTTGTTGGCCGAGCCCCTCAGCTTAAGGCTGACACTCAGTGGGCTAGCGGTGCTAGGCGGTATTGCCTTGTTTATTCGTCGACGCGCTTGAGGCCCTGCACCGGTGCTACCTGAAGACTGCGCTTGGTCGCTGGTGGGGAGCAGCCATAGATTCTCGACACGAGTATTCTGCGCAGCATTCATCCCTGATGCCCCCTCTTTGTTCTCAGCGGCGCAGTTCAACAGCGGCTGAGTGCTCCACCACAAAAACTGTAGTTTGGCCATTGCATGATTGATTACATCGCCACCTTCATTGCCTTCTTCGCGGTGATTGACCCCATCGGTACGGTGCCGGTCTTTATTGCCGTCACAAGGGGTTACGATACGGCGGCCAAGCGCCGCATCGCTCTGCTTGCGGCACTTGTGTCCACCGTGGTTCTGGTGTTCTTTGTCATTGCCGGCGAGTTTATTTTGTCGGCCATGTCTATCCCGCTGTCGGCCTTTCAAATCTCGGGTGGCATCGTCCTCTTTTTGTTTGCTCTGTCGATGATTTTTGGCGAAAGCAAACCTGAGGAAGAAACTCGCCTCGCCGAAGACCATCACGAAACCGCGATCTTTCCTTTGGCCGTTCCCTCTATTGCCGGGCCAGGGGCCATGTTGGCTGCAGTGTTGATGACGGAAAACGCGCGCTTCGGTCTGCTGCAGCAAGCGCAAACCGTAGCCGTCATGATTGGCGTGGTGCTGATTACCCTGGTGTTGATGCTAGCCGCCAGCGGAATTCATAAGCTCATCGGCAACTCTGGTGCCAGCGTCATCAGTAGGGTCATGGGCTTAATTCTGGCGGCTATTGCGACCAGCAACACCCTGTTGGGTGTGCGAGGTTATTTTGGCTTGGGCTGATGGGACGCGCGTCTAGGCGAATAGGGCTGGCTGGGTGGCGCCACACCCTCGTGACCAAACTGTCATAAACCCCCACTAGCATCGAGCCAGTTTGCGTTTTGGGGACTATGAGAATGGGCATGCGTTTGCTCGCCACCACTTTGTTGATGCTGCGCTTGCCGCTGTTATTGGCGGTACTCATCTTAGGTGTGATTTTAGCTACAGCCATCATGCTCAGGGCGCCGGCAGTGCCGGTGGCGAGTTGGTGGTGTCGCCGCGTGCTACAGGTCTTTGGCATTCGCTGGCAATGCCTTGGCCAACCTCCACAGGGCGCGTGTGTGATGGTGGCGAATCATGTGAGCTGGTTGGATATTTTTCTGCTGGCCGCGCAGGGTCATGTCCGTTTTGTGGCCAAATCCGATATTCAGTCTTGGCCAGTCATCAACTGGTTGGCGCGCAGCGTGGGCACCCTCTACATTCGCCGCGGGCGGGGTGGGGCCGCACCTTTGCTCGAGCAGGTCATGCCATTGGTGCAGGCAGGGCAAAGCTTTGTGTTCTTTCCTGAGGGCACCACTACCGAGGGCTTAGCGCTCAAGCCCTTCCATGCACGCCTGTTTGTGGCGGCTACGGACAGCGGCCTGAACCTTGCGCCGGTCGCCATTAGCTTTGGCCCAGCCTGGGGCGGCCAGAACCTAGCGCCATTTGTGGGTGACGACACCTTGGTGGCGCACCTGCTGCGGATGCTGGCTAACCCGGGCTTAACCGCCCGCGTGATTTACACGCCACCGCTGCCATCTGCTGGGCATACACCACAATCTTTGGCGAGGGCTGCGCAGGATGCTGTGGCCAAGGCCTTGGACCAACAGGGGTTCGGACGGAAACCACTCAACCCGGCCGCTTCGGGTGTGCCCAATACGGCCTCGGCTTGATTGAAGCCCACTGCCATAGCGGCATAGGCTAGGGCGCATCAGGCTCTGTTGGGAGATTGGCATGCTCACCGTCTATGGCGATATCCAATCCGGAAATTGCTACAAGATTAAATTGTTGCTCAGCCTTATGGGGCGCTCGCACCGCTGGAAGCATGTGGACATTCTGGCGGGCCAAACACGCCAGCCCAAATTCTTGGCGCGTAATCTCAACGGGAAAATCCCAGTGTTGGAACTGGCCGACGGCCGCTGTTTGGCCGAGTCCAATGCCATTTTGTACTACCTGGCGCAGGGCTCGGCTTGGTTGCCGGATGACTCTTTTGAGCGGGCCCAGGTGTTGCAGTGGCAATACTTCGAGCAATATAGCCACGAGCCCTTCATTGCTGTGGCCCGCTACATTCAGCACTACCTTGGCCTGCCCGAAGAACGTCGGGACGAATATCAGGCCAAACAGGCCGGCGGGCACCGCGCGCTGGAAGTCATGAACAAACATCTGGCTCAGCAGGATTGGTTTGCTTCCCAGGACTACTCCATTGCGGATATCAGCCTCTATGCCTACACCCACGTGGCTCATGAAGGCGGCTTCGATTTGCAGCCCTATACCCACATCAATGCCTGGCTTGAACGCGTGGCCCAGCACCCTAGGCATGTGCGCATGCAAGATTGCCCGCGGGCAGACCACAATGGCTAAACCCTTGGCCGATTATTTGACGCAGTTGGGCGTAGCCCGACTCACACCTCATGTCGCCTGCGGGCTAGACCATCGCATGGCCAAATTATGGGGCGTCGATTTCTAACGCAGCCAAACGATTGCCCAGGGCGCCCCACTTTGCGATTTTCGCTTCATGAGGCTGTAAAATGATGGCGGGATAGCGCAGGAGTTGCGCTGCCCCCCGATCCAGGAAGGACAAGCAATGGTCATAGTAACCGGCTGGTTGCAGGTGGAGCCGCTGATGCGGCAATCGTTCTTGAGCGGTTGCGAGCCCGTGATTCGGCAGGCCCGCGCGCACCCCGAATGTTCCCAATATGTGTTGGCACCCGACCCCATCTTGGCGGATCGTGTGCACGTGTTTGAGGCCTGGGCCACGCCCGAGGCCGTTACCCGCTTCCGCGAAAAAGGTCAGCAGCCGGCAGTGATGCGGCTTATTGCCGACGCCAAGGTCGAACAATTCCAGGCGCAGGCCTGCCCTCTTTAAGCCCTAGGCAGCGCCGCAATTAAGACGATTGCCCCCGCAATAGGCCCTCAATCGTCCGCCCAGAAAAACCGACGGGATTGCCCTAGCTGGCCACTGTGCAACCGCCGCTATGTCCACTCCAGCCAGGTACCCACATATGCTTGAAGTTGCGAAAACCCTTGGAATAATCGTCGCCGGTGTCATCCACGTGTTGCCCCTCTCCGGAGTATTGGGCTCCACCCGTCTACAGGCCCTGTACGGCCTGAGCTTCACCGAGCCCAACTTGCGCATCCTGATGCAGCACCGCGCCGTCCTCTTTGGTCTGCTAGGCGCCTTTTTGCTGTTGTCTTTACTACGGCCAGCCTGGCAATGGCCTGCCGTCGTCATGGGCTTGGTCAGCGCTGCCGCATTTATTGTGATTGCCTGGCAGGTTGGCGACTACAACGCGTTGCTACGCCGCGTCGTACTGGCAGATGTGGTGGCCATCATCGGTTTATTGCTGGCCTTAGCCGGGTTATTGCGGCCATCCTTTCCTTAAGGAATTAGCTCCGAACAACGCCTGCTATAGCAATAGTGGCCGAGTAATGGGAGCAGGGCGCTTGTGATTCAGACACCCATGAATTAGCTTAATGAGAAAGTGTGGTTGTGCCTGTTCAAACAGTTATTACCACTTAGCAGCACAACAACGCATAATACGAAGTAAGTCACCGGGCCATTCTTGAGCATGGCCGCCATTGGGAGGGCAGCGTGACCGCGTATCAACACCGCTCAGCTCCGAACCGACGCGCTGGCGTACAACAGCCCGCATTTATACGGCTTAGGCCTGCACGCTATACCGCCAATGACCTAATCACGCCTCCTACACCGCGTATACACACAAGCTATGCGGTGAGCTGGGCCGTACTGACCGCCATATCGCGTTGAGACTGCCTACTTTTAGGCGATTGGGCGGCCAATGTCCGTTCAATAGTTGTTGGGCATCACTGGAACGCAAGTATTGAGCAGACCGTTGAATTTCGAAAGCGATGGGCGTGTGTTGCTTCATGGTCGGGACCTCAATGCGAAACACACTTCGGTGCCGCTGAGAGATGGAACGAAGTGCATTGTCGAAGCGACCTCTAACCCTGCTGACAGGTACCAAACCATACTCGCCCCAAAAGAGTTGCAAGGCGTCAAGGGTAGTGATATCCCACCTGGCTTCGAGATCTCCATATACAGGCCCATTGCTCGAACTGCAGGCCTCGATCAGCTTTCAGTCAGAAATCTTGCGTCGGGTGCCGAGCTTTCGATTTCTGTTAGTTACGATTTTAAGGACTGGTCCTATCGAAGCAACCTGATCCATTTTGCGGAAGATCTAAGGGCGTTAATCGAGCTGAAGTTACCGAAGTGTACTGCGTGTCGAGTGTCGCGAAACGAGTACGGCGCTGATCTTTACTTTGAAGTCCAGCTAGATGATCAGGACGATGTTTATGAGGCGTTTGCTCGTTCCGATAAGTCTGTGAGTGAACTGCATCGCGAAACTGTAGCTGAAGCCGATCGGCTCTTCATTACGCTTCTGGAATCCAGAAAAACGGGGGAAATAGAGACAGAGTCGGGGCTAAAGTGGTGGATGCGTTTTGTGGCAGTTCCGCTATTGAGTGGTGGCATGGGCGCAGCCATAGTGGGCGTTATAGTTCGGAGCATGTAATGCCCAACAATGCGCTTCAGTCGGACACTTGCAAGCAGGCTGCGTTTGGCTACGCCGACCCTCGCCCACTCGCAAGCGCCGCTGAGCTAGGGTGTTGGGCCGCTCATCCAGCAAACCGACCAAAACACAGTCGCCCGAGCGAACTCCGCGGGAGAAAAGCCTTGAAAACAGTATGTTAGGCCTTATTCTTCGAAATGACAGCACGCAACTTGCATGAACGGAGTAGAATGCGTGTCCGAGAGGTGAGAAGATGACTGCAGATAGGAAACGAAGACCGAGGCGATTATTGAGGCGCTCAAAGGGTGAAGCTCTTCATGTCTACATACGCCCGGAAAGCAGCATCGAAAGCGGTGTCAATCGTGTCGTGCTCAAATCATCCAAGCGCTCGACCACACACCTCAGTGATCATCAAATATCGTCTTTGAAAGAAGCGATCGATAATTACTGCGCCCACTTCACTGCATCTGAGGAAGAGAAGAAGCTGAAGTACCGGTTTGTATCTAACTTGGCCGCTCGAAAGCGGCGTCCGTTTTTTGGCTTTCTGAAGAACGACTCGCCTAGCGATCTCCTTGAAGTTATCGATTTTGAAGCGAGTGCATTAGATGCATTGGCAGAGGATTGGGTCAAAGTCGGTTCAGGCTTGAGCTTGGCTATAGCCTCGGAAAGGGAAAAATTACGGCATGAGTAGTGCCGCTTCTGATGATGACGAAGGCCAAAAGTCCAAGCTAAAGCACGCTCTGGAACATCTTCCTGCTGATGTGTTGCTGGAAGCCTTGATAGAGAAAAGTTCAGGCCAATCATCCGAAGAAGCGAGTGAGGTTATCCCGAGCAATGGAGATTCCTCTGAACAAGTCGTTTCAATTTCGGTTGAAGCCTCACAGAGCTTTTCTGGACCAATTCCGCACCCCGACACTCTGCGCAGTTACGATGAAGTCGACCCTGGCTTTTCGAATCGAATTGTAGAAATGGCAGAGTCTGAGCAAAAACATCGACATGCTCTGCAATCGACCGCTTTAAATGGAACGGTCGCAGAGATCGCCCGCGGCCAACACTATGCCTTCTTACTTTGTTTGATCTGTCTGCTTGGAAGTATCGGGCTAATTGTTGCCGGGCACTCTGTCGCCGGTACTATTTTCGCGGGCGGCACAGTAACTGGAGTGGCTTCAATGTTCATCTCAGGTCGCAGACGGCGTAAGCCCGAACCGAACACTGAAGATCCCGACGAAGATTAGTTGTGGCGCCCTCACCGCTTAGCTTCCTTTCCTCAGGGCGCGGCCCCAAAAGCGACTATGGTCCAAAATCAACGAAACAGGCCAGCCTGGGTTTTGGTGCGGGCTGGTTGTTTTGACGGCGAGCGATAGATGCCCTGGGGCCTCCAGGTTCGTTCCAGCCGCAGTTAGTCGCTAGAGTTTGCAGCGCAAGGCGCGTGCATGGGAGGAGGGCAAATGACATCCAACACGGCAATCTGGGTGGAGGAAATCTTCCGGGACTTTGGCGCGGTGTCGGTCCGGGCCATGTTTGGTGGCTATGGGGTGTATCACCAGGGTTTGATGTTTGCCCTGGTGGCCGACGAGGTGATTTATTTCAAGGTAGACGCCGACATCGAAGCCACATTTCGCGAGCGCGGTCTGCAGCCTTTTCGCTATGAAAAGAAGGGCAAGACCATGCAGATGTCGTACTGGCAGGCTCCGGATGAGATCTACGATGACCCTGAATAGGCGGCGTTGTGGGCGCGGCGTAGCTATGAGGCTGCATTGCGGGCACGACGCTAGGCATTGAGGCCCCCCTAAGGGCTCGCCTGTTGCGATTACGCCGAGGCGTCGTCGGTTTCGGTAGGCCGCGGGGCGGCTGATGTTGCCGGGCTGGGCAGAGCTTCCACCGGGTGGCCCAGCGCTTCGCGAATGCGGGGTAAGGCTTCGCGGGCGGCTTCGCGACCGGCTTCTACGCAATGTTCCAGCTGGGAGAAGTCGGCCCAAAACACGTCGTTCAAGGGCACATTAATGACCAGGTCGGCTTCGCGTAGCAATAAGGTTTTCAGCTTAAAGCGGGAGATGTCGGCGGCGCGCATGGCCACTTCGTAGCTGGTTCCCAGGGGTTTGAGGGCATCCGGCAGCGGAGCAACGTCTACGCCTACCACCAAATCAGCCCTTAAGTCGCGGGTGTGCGCGACCGGAACCGGGTCGATAATGCCGCCGTCCATGAGCATGTAGTCTCCATGGGCTACAGGCGGAAACACACCGGGGATGGCGCAGCTGGCCATGATGGCGGGCACCAATGGGCCTTCGCGCAAGATAATTTCGCGGCCGGTGCTGAGGTCGAAGGTGACCACAGATAGCGGAATCAAGGATTCTTCGATGTTGACCGGTGGGATGAGGTATTCCACGTTGGTGCGCAACACTTCTTCGGTAAATAAGGCGTTTTTCGTAACCGAGGTCGCAAACACGGCGCCTTGTGCCAGGCGCACCTTCATTTTGTCGTAGAAGTTTTGCCGGGTTTCTTCGGTTTGCCGCAAATAGCCGAGCTTGGTGTTGTCGTAGAGCTCGGAGTTCAGGTAATGCCGAACCTGGGTGAGGCATGGCGCAAGCTTGGGCCTGAAGGCATACATGGCGCCCACCGCCGCACCCGCGCTAGAGCCGGCAATGGCATCAATAGGAATGCCTTCTTGCTCCAACACTTCAATAACGCCCAAATGAGCAAAGCCGCGTACACCGCCGCTGCCCAGGGCTAATCCCAATTTCGTCATCGTCCGATCCTGTTGTGTGTGCCCAGTGTCATGGCACTACTCAAGGCTATACATTGGGGCCAATGCGAAAATATTTCATCCTTTACCGCCCTGCGAGCCCAGTGTCCACTAATAGAAGTGCGTTGCCTATGTGAGCTCTTCACATTGTCTGATACAAGGCGCGCTCCGCCGGCAATGGGTATTCCGTTGCCAAGCGGCGCCACGTGTGTGGAGGGTGCTAGGGCTTACACCGGCAAGTCGTCGCGGCGGCGTAACCAGCCGGTGATGGAGTAGCGGTTGCGCCTGGCGGCCAAAACCTCATGTTCGATGTGTTCGCTCAAGAATGCGACCAGCGTGCCGCCCTGGGGCAACACGTCCAAAGGCCTATCGTGGTTCTCCAGGTACATACGAAGTTGGCCTCCGTCTTCGCTGGCCCAGTCTTCGTTGAGGTAAAAAATGCAGGACACCACGCGCTGACGGCCGCCCTGAAACTGGTCGCGGTGGCGGCGATAGTAGCTGCCGGCCGCAAAGGCGGCCCAGTGTGCCTCCAGCCGCTCCAAGCCCAGATACAGGGCTTGATTGAGCTGTAGACGCAGTGCCTCCATGCGCTCCCAGTAAACGCGGGTGGTGGCATCGAGTTGATCGATCCAAAGCACCTCATCGCTGCGAATATCGCTGCGCCGCTGGCGCTGGGCCCCGCTGCCGATCTGGGCCGGCCGCATCAACTGCTCTGCATGCAGCGCCTGCGCGCGGTGCAGCAGCGGTAGCCACTCATGAGAGCTTAGAAACTGCGGGCAAACCACCCAGCCTTGTTCGGCCAAGCTGTCGACGAGTTGGTCATTTGAGAGGGGGACTTCGGCGGCAGCTGGCATTCGCTTGGTGGGGTGGGGTATCACGGCCCGTCAGTGTCTGTTTGCGGCGGCCGCTTTGGCAAGCTTTGCTGTTTAGATGCGCCGGGCCAGAGGCCAGGGAAATGCTGAATAAATCGCTGTGCTGGCAATTTGGCTCGCCGGCGGTGCTCGCACTCCTCACATATCGTCCATATGCTGCGGGTCCTGCGCGCCGGCGGCGAGCCACCTTTCTGCGCTCGCGGATTTCTTCAGCACCTCCCTAAGACTGCTCGGGCTAGAATCGCGAGCTCGCCAACTCCTCTTATTGCGATGCAGATTCGCGCCGCTACCAATGCCGACTGCGCTGCCGTGCAGGCCCTCATATTTCAGGTGTTGGAAGAATATGGCCTGCGCCCAGATGCCACCGGCATGGATAAAGACCTGAGCACCCTGGAGCAGTCTTATCATCAGCAGCAGGGCTACTTTGGCGTAGTCGAGGACGCGTCTGGCCGTATCGTGGCAACTCTGGGCTTACAAAAAGTCGATGCACAGAGTTGTGAGCTGCGCAAAATGTATGCTTTGCCGCAGGCTCGGGGGCAGGGGCTTGGTCATGCACTCATGCGCTTTGCACTGTTTCATGCCCAGCGCTTGGGCTACACGCGCGTGATCTTGGAAACCGTCACGCCCTTGGTGGAAGCCCGCGCGCTTTACGCGCGTTACGGCTTTAGCAGCTATGCCCCAGACGAGATTTCTTGGCGCTGTGATCAGGCTATGCAGCGAGAGCTAGGCAGCATCCCGGCAGATTGGGAGCGCTGGCGACTGGGTCGCGAATGAGCCGCCGCCTAGCAGCCTGTAGGGCTTAGCGGATCGTTGCGAGATTTTTGCTAGATGAGGCGATTCCCGGGCGATTTCTGGGCGATACTGCAGAGGATAGTTGTTCTATTTGACGATGAAGCGCGTAGAAAGCGACCGCAGAGCGGAAATCGCAGTAGATCATGGCAAGTCCTGCAGACTGCTCGTGTGGGGCTGGCTGATTCTGGTCCTAGTGCCCGGCGTGTGCATGACAGCCTTCGACACTTGGGTGAACCCTGCCGGCATTTTTCGCCAGGGTTGGAATCTGCAGGGCGCTATCGTCTGGGAAACGCTGTGGAGCTGGCTTTGGCCATTGACTCTGGCGCTATTGGGCTTATGGGCGCTAGCAGCATTGTTGCTGAATGCCTATTGGCACTGGCGCCGATAGAGGGTTTTTAAGCTGGTGTCTTGGGTTGTCCCGGCAGCGAGCTAAACTTTAGGCGGCCTGCAGCTCCGGCGCGGGCTCAAGAGCCACTGGGGGCAAAAAATCTTCAGCTCGGCGCAGGTCTGAGTCGCTCAGGCCAAGGTCAGGGTCGACCATGACCCAGGGCTGACCAGGCAGGCGCTCAATATGGCTGTCCAGAATGACGTGCCGCTGCACGGAGTGCGCAGCAGCCCAAGCGCCAATGGCTTCACCGCGATGCTCATTGCGCGCGCCTTCCGGGTCTTTAGCCAGGGCGCCAACAACATCCGCTTGCAACCCGGCGCGGCCGAGTGCGGCGGCCAAATCTTCGAAGCTGCTGTGGTAACGCCAGTCGGTGCTCAAAACCACTTTCAGGCCTTGCTCTGCGCAGAGCTTGTCTAGGCGTTGAATACAGCTTGGGTCGAAATGGCTGGCCCGATCGCTGGAATCATGCGCTTCGCGCAGCGCGCGGGCATAGCTAGAGGCGGTGATGAGTACGCCTTCAAAATCTACAAATACGGTGTCCATGCGCCCATGCTCGGCAGCGGCGCATCAAGAAAATGTGAAGAACACTGCCAGCAGGATGACGCTGGCTTTCACGCTACTGTCCGGCCAGCCGATCGACTCGAGACGGAGTAGGTTTGGGGGTGGGTGAGGGCTGCACAGCGACGGGGATGCAGCTCGCCGGTGGGGTATTGGCGCAATCGCAGCGCGCGCTGTAATTCGCCGGACATTCCAGAGCATAGTCTTGGCCAGAACAGCGAATGCTGCATTGAGCGCTCAGCGCAACAGCCTCGGATTCGGGCTCATCTGGGCTGCCCACAAGAACCGCGGCGACCGCGCCCCCCGCTTTGACCGACCCCTTGACCACGCCAGTCGTCACACTACCCGCAGTTTTGACCGCGGCTTTGGTGACGCCGGCGGCGGCGCCTGCCACAGCGCAACCCTGCAATAGGCCTATGATGATGAGTAGCAGTCTTAGGCCGGGCCATTTGCTCCGCATGTGCTTCGCCCCTGTACGCATATCGTTGGGAGCTTAGCGCACCTGAGCTAAGCCGCCAGCCAAGTGCATAATGGCTGCGCAAGGGGCTGCTCCTGTGCTGGTGCGCCAAGAGGCCGCTTCTTGATGGTGGCTATGCTCGGTGTAGCCCGCTGCGTCTTGCGCCTCCGTGCAATCTGGTCCACGGTCAAGCGTCCCTGCTGCGCACTTTTGGGGAGACAACACAATCATGCGTGACAATTTTGCCTTTGAGTCTGCGGGAGAACGCTGCGCGGCCTGGTTGTACAAGCCGGCAGAGCTGGATGGCTGCGCACCCTGCGTGGTGATGGCACATGGTTTTTCGGCGACGCGCGACCAGGCTCTGGGCGCCTATGCCGAGGAGTTTTGTGCCGCTGGTTATGTGGTGTTGCTGTTCGACTATCGCCACTTTGGCGACAGTGCAGGACAGCCTAGGCAGCTACTCAGTATTGCTCGCCAGCAACAGGATTGGATGGCGGCCATTGCCGCAGCCAGAGCTATGCCGGAGGTGGACGACCAGCGCATTGCACTATGGGGTAGCTCGTTTTCTGGAGGGCATGTGCAGCATCTGGCCGCCCGTGATGCAGGCATCGCCGCCGTCGTGGCGCAGGTGCCATTTTGCGATGGTCTGCGGAACCTGCCCGCGCTTGGCTTGGGGCATGCTCTGAAGCTCAGTGGGGCTGGGCTCAGAGATGTGCTTCAGTCTGCGCTGGGGTTTGGGCCTTATCGAGTGCCTGCGGTGGGAGCGCCGGGCAGCTTGGCGGTGATGGACACTCCGGATGCCCAGCCCGGCTTCGCGGCGATGACCGCAGCAGACTCGCTCTGGCAGAACGCAGTTTGTGCACGCATTGCGCTGCATGTTGCTCGGTACCGGCCGGGGCGCGATGCAGCGCGCATTTCCTGTCCCATTTTGTATGCCATTGCCGAGCGGGATCAGGTCACGCCAGCAGCCTTGGCCCACGCAGCGGCTAGGCGGGCGCCGCATGCAGAAACTCGTTGTTATGACTGTGGCCACTTTGACCCTTACCTTCCGCCCTTATGGGATGGTGTGGTGCAGGATCAGGTCGATTTTCTGCGGCGACACCTTTGACGCCGGGAGGGGTGCACGAAGGTGGAGGGGCCGTCATTCAATCGTAGTCAGCCGGCGTTAGAACAAAGGCTTTTGACAGCCGCCGATGGGGCCCAGTCTATGCGATGCATTCATTGTTTCTGCTGTGTGGAGAGAGGCGGCCTATGAGCTGCAGTCGCTTGGCCATGTTGCTAGCGTTGCTGCTCGGTGGCTGCGCTTTGATTCAGCCCGAACTGCCGGCGACCGATCTCAGTGCGCCGAAATGGATGGTGCGTAGCGGGCAGGCCGTGTGGCAGCCAGCCCAAGACGGTGCGCCGCGTTTGCTGGGTGATTTGGTGATGGCTGAGTCGGACGATGGCGAGCTATACCTGAGTTTCACCAAAGCCCCGCTGCCCTTGTTTACGGCACGTCGTTGGGGCGGGCGTTGGGCGATCCGTTTTGTGGAAGAGCAGCGGTCTTATGGTGGTTATGGGCCACCTCCACGCGGGCGCTTTATTTGGTTTGCACTGCCGGACATTGTGGCTGGAGAAGCCCCGCCAGCGGGCTGGGAGGTGGAGACTGTGGCGCCGCATATTTGGCAGTTGCGTCAGCCTAAAACCGGCGAAAGCCTGCGCGTGGTGCTGCCGCCATGAGCCGGCTGGGTTGGGCTTCTCTACTCGCGGTGTTGGCTGTGGCCGTGGGTGGGCTGTTTCAGTTGCGGCTGCAGGCCGATATTTTCGGTTTGTTGCCTCAGCAACTACCCGTGATCCGCGCTCTGAATCTCTACCAACGGGCCTTCGGCAATGATCGCGAGGCGATGGTGGTTATCCATGCCGATAGCCCAGCCCAGGCTCGGGAGGCGGCTGAATTGGTGGCCGCTCACATCCGCAGACATGAGCTTAGCCCTGAGGTGCTGTATCTGAGCCCTTGGCGAGAAGATCTTGCAGCGCAGGCGGAGTTGATCGCGGCCTTATGGTGGAATTCCGAGCCCGACGCGGTAAAGAATCTTGTCGAGAGCTTGCGTGCCGAGCATGTGCCAATGGTATTGCAGCGCGCATTGCAGCGCGTGGCGACCTCCTTCTCGCCTATAGATATTGGGCGTTGGAGCCTGGACCCTTTGGGTTTGACGCGCCTGCCAGGTGCTGATTCCATCCAGCCAGCGCAGGACCCCTTTCAGAGCACAGATGGGCGCACTCGGTTGGTCTATGTGCAGTTGCCAGAGTCCGTTAGAGGCTTGCAGGCCAGCTATGCCTGGAGCCAGGAGCTGGACCATCTATTGCAGCAGCTGGTGCCGCCAGAGCCGGGCTGGCGGGTTGGGCTGACCGGAACCCCCGTGATCCAGGCTTATTTCGGTCAGGGTTTGTTACAAGATTTGCGGCTGGCTGGGCTGAGCACTCTGGTATTGGTGGGCTTGTTGTTCTTCATCGCGTATCGGCGCTGGGCGCCCTTGGCCTGGATGCTGTGTTTGCTGGTGCTGGTATTGGTCCTCACCATGGCGGTAGCTGGCTGGTTGTTCCAGCCTCTGAATGTGATTTCCTTGGGTTTTGGGGCCATCTTGCTGGGGTTGGCCGCAGGCTATGCCTTGCTCTTGTACCAACAGTGGCTGGCCAGGCCAGATCAAGACAGCCGTCTCGCACGGCGGGCTATTGGTCCCAGCATTGTTTGGGCGGCCGCCACCACAGCCGGGGCCTTCTTCTTGGTGGGGCGCAGTAGTTTGCCGGGCATGATGCAGTTGGGAGTGCTGGTCGGCCTGGGCATTGCCATTGCTGCGGTACTGATGATTACTGCGTTTTTGTGGCCGCTGGCGCGCCGTAGGCCTCGCGTAGAGAGCCCTGCGGTCAGCGTGTCTATGCCGACGCGGCTGGTGCCTTCAGCGGGGCTGGCCTGGGCTACCAGCGGGGCTTTGCTGGTTGTGGCTGCGCTGGTTTTGTGGTGGCGCCCACCTTTGGTGGATCCGGGAACTGCAGCTCTAGGCTTACAGAACAGCCCTCCACGTCAAGTTCTGTCGGAACTTCAGCAAGCCATGCCGGGTTTGGGCCAGGGGCCTTATGTGTTGATTCAAGGCCATAGCCGCGCAGCCGTCGCTGAGCGCCTGGAGATGTTGGAGCGCCAGCTGCAGCCCTTGCTCACTCAGGGCGTGCTGACACGCTTGGATTTGCCCACCCGGTTGTGGCCGCAGCCTGCGCCATCCAATGCTTTGGCCCTACAAAGTCTTGCGCAGCGCCGACAGGAGTTCGTGCAGGCCATCGCCGATGCGGGTTTTGCACGGCCGGCTCAGCAACTGGTCTTGGGTATGATGCAGGCCTGGTCTGCTTGGGCTGATGAAGGCATACGCTGGGATCAAGCCGGTACACAATGGCTACAGCGGCGCTTTGCTGCGACCGAAGGTACCCAGGTACTGGCGATGGGCCGAATGCAGCTGGGGGCACAGGAGTCTGGTCCGGCGTTGCAGGCCCTGGCCACAGAGGTGGAGCAGGTGCCCGGCGCTCTTTTGGCCAGCTGGGAGCTGGCCTCGGCCTCGTTACTGGAGGTGATGCAAGCGGACGCCCTTCGCGTATTCATACCCATGGTGGTAGCCCTGCTGGGGTTGTTATGGCTGGCCTATCGCAGTGTTCCATCGGTGTTGCTCAGCCTGCTCAGCCTGGGGCTAAGCGTGGTGTTACTGCAGGTCGTGATGGTGCTGATGGGGTGGTCTTGGAATTTAATGAATCTGCTGGCGGTGCCGTTGCTGCTCGGTGTGGCCGTGGACTACAGCATTCATGTGCAGTTGGCCCTGCAGCGCTGCGGAGGGCAGATTCATCAGCTACATGCCACCGTAGGCCGAGCGATTATCTTGGCTGCGGCAACCACCGCAGCAGGGTTCGGCTCTTTGGGTTTGGCCGATAATGTGGGTCTTGCCAGCCTGGGGCGGGTGTGCGCCACGGGCGTACTGTTGGCGGCTGTGGTGGCGCTGGCCTTGCTCCCGCAATGGTGGCGTAGCGCCCAGCCGCAACCGGGACAACAAGGAGATGAGGCGTGAAGCAATGGTGGGCTCTGTCGGCCCTGATAATCAGCCTGACGGCGACGGCTGCAGACGATGCTGAACGAGCTCTGGAGGGTTGGCTACAACGGCAAAGCCAATTGCGCAGCTTTGTGGCTGAGGTCGAGCAACAGCGCGCTTTGGCAACCTTGTCGCGGCCCTTGGTGGCCCAGGGACGGGTGTGGGTACAGCCCCCACAGCATATGCGCTGGGAGTTGGGACAACCTCCGCAAACTATTGCGGTACGGGCGGGTCAGTTGCTGACGGTGAGCTATCCCTTGCTGGACGAAATCGAGCAGTTTTCTTTGGATGCAGCCGATAACCCGGCCGCTCAGCAGGCCTTGGCCTTACTCCAGGCTGGCTTTCCCGTGTCCATTGAGGAGTTCGGCCAGAACTACGCCTTCATCCAGGGGCGTAAAGCCGAGGGTCTTTGGCAGTTTGAGCTCGAGCCGCAGCAGTCGGGGCGGCGCCGTTTGCTGAAGAGCATTGTGCTGGAAGTGGATGCGCAAAACTTGCGTTTGCGCGGCACGGTGTTTCGATTCCCGGATGGCTCTGAAATGCGCAATCGGTTTAGCGCCATCCAGGAAAACCAGCCTTTGGAGGCTGGTTTGTTCAGCTCTCCCACACAGGGGCCGGGAGTCACGGAGTGAGGGAGCGAGATGCGGGCGGCGGCGCTGGCGTACCGGGACGCCGCAGCCTCGCTCATCAGCAAAAACCATGATCATGATGCATCCGCTGCGCCACTTGCTCTGCGCCTATGGTTGGCCTGCGGGGTCCGGTCGCGCTTTGCTGTTTGTTGCGGGGCTGGGCCTGAGTCCTGGGCTCAGTGCGCAATCGGCCGATAACGCAGGCGCGGATACTCTGCCCGTGATTCCCTTAAGCCAAGAAGAAACTCCTCGCGACGATAACTCTGAGGAGGGGGCGGGGCGGGTTTTGGAAACCATTACCGTCACTGCGCAAAAGCTCGAGCAAAGCTTGGAGGAAGTGCCTGCCTCGGTGAGTACTGTCGATGGTCAGTTCTTGCGCGAGTCCGGCATTGTAGAACTGGATGAACTCGCGGGCTACACCGCCAACACGCAGATCACCGTGAAGCCGGCAGGGGGACAAATTCGTGTGCGTGGCTTCGGCACCAGCTCCACCAATGCCGGTTTTGAGCCATCGGTCGCCACGGTGATCGATGGCGTGTATTACGGTCGCTCGAACTTCCTGAGCGCCTTTTTCTATGACTTAGACCGCATTGAAATCTTGCGTGGTCCTCAAGGCACCTTGTTCGGCAAGAATGCGACGGCAGGTGTGGTGAACGTGGTCACCCAGGGAGCAGATTTTTACCCTAGCGGCCAGGTGGATCTGCTGCTGGGTGATTTCGGTCAGCAGGCCATGCGCCCAGCGATGAATATTCCCTTCAATGACACTCTGGCGCTGCGTGTGGCGGGCAACTTCATGCGCAATGACGGTCTGCTGCACAACACCTTTTTGCAGCGGCCGGAGTACAACGTGGATGAGGAAAGTCTCAAAGCCAGGTTGCTCTGGCAACCTGGAGGGGCTTGGCAGCTGGACCTAGGGGCGTTTTATTCGGAGCAAAGCTTTAACAATGGTTTGTACCAGCCCTCCGTGTTCACCGATAGCATGCGGGAGCTGGCGCAGTCTTATGACCCTTCGGCCGATGCTGTTGTGGATTTTCGCACCTCGCTCAACGTGCCCACCTTGATCCGTACCCGGACTCAGGGGGTTCAGGCCAACTGGGACTACGACTTTGAACCGTGGGGAGCGATGCAATATGCCAGCCTGTCTTCGGTGACGAGTTGGGCCGAATACAGCCTGCTTGACCGTGACCTGGATGCCGACTTCACGGCTGCGCCGGTGATCCGCAACCGCCTGCTAGAGCCCAGCCCCTATCGCCAGTTCAGCCAAGAGCTACGCTTTGTCGGAGAGTCCGACAGCATGTTTGGTTGGGGCCGGGGTTTTAATTTTGTGGTGGGGTTGTTTTATTTCGATGCCAGTTTAGATGCCGCTGAACTCTTTGAACTAGAAGATTTGGGCGCAGCAGGAAGCTACATCACCGCAGCCGAGATTGGCGATACTCCTCTGCCGCAGGGCCTGATTAGCGGCGTGCTCCGGCCCACCTTCGACACTCTGGCTCAGGTGATTAGCGGGCTTGTGGGCGTGTCTGAATCGGCGGATGTGTTGCTGCGCCAGGATGGACAGGCCTACGCCGCTTTTGGGCAGGTGGAGTATTTCTTAGACGCGCATTGGGGGATTATTGCGGGGCTGCGTGTGGGGGAGGAAACCAAAGATGGTTTGATGTCTAGCGAGGCCAACGGCAACTTCATCACCTTGATTTCGGATGTGGAGCCGCATGAGTCTGTGCGCCGCCGGGAAGAGTCCGAGTTCTCGCCGAAGTTCGGCCTGAAGTACAAGGCCAGCGATACCTTGAGCGCTTATGCCACCTGGTCGCGGGGGTTTAAAAGTGGCGGCTTTAATGGCCTGCCGCTGAATGATCGCAACCTGGAGTATGAGCCTGAGCGCGCTGACAGTACCGAATTGGGGGTGAAGACCCGTTTGCTGGGTGGGGCCATGCGTCTGACCGCTGCCCTGTTCCATACGGACTTCAGTGATTTACAGGTGAACACATTTGGCGAGGGTACCTTCATCATTCTGACTGCCGCCGAAGCTCGCTCCCAAGGCTTTGAGATGGATCTCACCATCTTGCCCCCACTGCCAGGGATGAAAATTCTAGCCACAGTAGGGTTTGCGGACACCCGTTACACCTCCTACCCGGATGCGCCGGCGCCTGCGGATGCGCCGACGGGTGTGCTGAATAATCCCCTCGTGAATGCTTTGCCCTTGCCCTTATGTGATTTTGTTGATGGCAGCGCTGCCGACGAACAGGGGCCAGCGCCCCTGTGCACAACGCCGAGCCAAGACCTCAGTGGGCAAGTTGTGGCAAGAGCGCCGCGCTGGACGGCCAGCGTGGTGCCGTCATTCAGTGCTTACTACGCGCCCTGGGGCTTGTTTGCCAATTTTGCCTTTGACGTGATTTACCAGGGCAGCCAGTTCCTGGATGGCGATCTGGATCCGCGTACTCGCCAAGATGCCACCACGCAATACAACGCTCGGCTGGTGTTGGGTCGCAGTGATGAGTCTTGGAATTTAGTGTTGTCGGCGCGGAATTTAAGCGGTGAGATCATTTGGGATGAGGCCCTGGATCAGCCTTTGGCGCCCGGCAACTTTTCTGTAATTCGTGGTGATCGGGGCCGGTTTTTTAGTGCCCAGTTGGCCTGGAATTTCTAGCGCGCATGGCCTTGGGGTTGGTAGGGCACTGCAGCCTGGGGCGGGCCTGCTAAGCTCTGCCCACGGCTTAAGTGCGCTTGCACGGCGTGTGAACGGGGTGGAGTGATAATGACGGGGTTGATTTGGACACTGCGCTTCAAGATTGCGGCGACGGTTGTGTTTTGGTGCTTGCCTTTGATTGCTTTGCCAGCCGCTTGGCTGCAGGCCGCCGGCCTGCCCGAGCAGCCCAGTATGCTGTTCTTGCGATTGCTGGGTTGGGCTTATTTGGCCTTGTGCGTGGGTTATAGCTTCGCCTTGCAGGCTGCCGTGCGCGGTGCAATTGCGCATGGGCCAATTTGGGTGGGCTTGGTCAGTAATGCGGGTGCCTGCATTATTTTGCTCAGCTACGGCCTCCAAGGCGCTTGGGCCTCTTGGGGCGGCTTGGTCCAGTTTTTGGCGTGGTCTTCGGTAGCGGCCACAGCGCTGATTACCACGGGCCTTTTTTACTTTGGTGTCTACGCCGCTCCACGAGTCCATGCCCATGCCTGAGGCATCACTATCATCGCTATGGTCGGCTTACCAGCCCGTGTTGATGGTGCTGGCTGGCATGGGCGCCTTAAGCATCGTCCAACTCTTGGTGGCCGATGTGGCTGGAATACTCAGCCGCCATCGCCCCGGTTTTCCTGTGACTCCGGATGCGGGCTCGTTTTTCTTTCGCGCTGTACGCGCTCACGCTAATACCAATGAAAGTCTGACCGCCTTTGTCATCTTGGCGTTGGTGGCCGTGTTCGCAGCCGCGCCAACATCCTTCACCAATGGTTTCTGCGTGGCCTATGGGCTCGGCCGCATAGGGCATATGCTGTGTTACTACCTGGGTTGGAGCCTGGCGCGATCGGCCAGCTTCGCGGTAAGTGCCGTGGCTTTGGTGGGGCTCGCGGGAACGGTGCTGTGGACGCTGGCACAAGCGTAGTCGCCGCTTTGGCGGGGCTGGTTTTGGCTTTGGTTCTGGCCGTACTGGGTTGGCTGACTGGTTTTGACCGGGAGCGCAGCTACTACCCTATGTTGACCATGGTGATTGCCAGTTATTACCCCTTGTTTGCCTTGTTGGCCGAGCAAAACCCGGCTCTGGAGCTGCTCTGTGCCGGGGTTTTTATGGTTTTGGCTTTGAGCCCGGTGTTTCTTGGTCAGGCCTGGGCCTTGGTCGGCTGGGCGCTGGTTGCGCATGGTCTGTTTGATCTGTGGCTACCAGGACAATGGGGCCATAGCAGTCGCCCAATTTGGTGGGCGCCATTTTGCGCTGGCGTGGACCTGCCCTTGGGTCTTTGGGTGGTTTGGCTGTACAGCCGACATCAGCGGCCGGCCCTGAGTCATGATCTGTCCTAAACCCAGTACGCGTCTGCGCTTTCGGGCACCGTCGTTGGACGATGCGGAGTTTGTCCGCGAGCTGGTCATGCAGCCTGCATGGCAGCGCTACATCAGCGCCCATACTCTGGCGGACAAGGTCGCCGCGCAGGGGTACATCGAGCAGCGGCTGTTATCCCACCTCCAGCGCGAGGGGATGGGACTTTGGGTGTGTGAAGCGTTGGCGACCGGACAGCCGCTGGGGTTATGTGGTTTATTGCGCCGCAGTGGCCTGCCAGGGCCAGACCTGGGTTTTGCCTTGCTGCCCGAGTTTTGGGGGCAGGGTTTTGGTCGAGAGTCGGCGCAGCAAGTGCTGGCTTTGGGCTTTGCCAGTTTGGGCTTGGCCTCGGTATGGGCTATTTGTCACCCAGAGAATCGCGCCTCCCAGCGCGTTTTGGCGGATTTGGGTTTTGTGCCGGACGGGATTTACTACGCGCCCGAGGAGCAAACCGCTTTGTTGCGCTGGATTTGCGAGCGATCCGCTCGAGGTCGGGCTGCGTCGGCCGCATCGAATCCCGGATAATGGCGGTGGAGACACAGACCTCAAGCCACGATTGATGGGACGCCGCCTACTGTACTTCGTGCTCTTGCACATCATTCAACTCCTGCGTCGGAGTTGCCGTTATCGCATTCATGGCGAGCAGAATCTGCCCGCCGACCGCGCCGGTTTGAAGGGCGGCTTTGTGATGGCGTTTTGGCACCAAAACTTGGTCTCAGCCATCATGGCCGAGAGCGGTCGTCGCTGCTTTACCACCATGATTAGCCGCTCCCGCGATGGTGAGGCTATTGCCCATGTGGTGCGTTCCTTGGGTCATCTGCCAGCGCGTGGCAGTTCCGCTCGGGGTGGACGAGACAAAGGCGGCCGCCAAGCCAGAGATGAGCTCGTGGCTTATTTGCAGCAAGGCTACCCTGGCGCGGTGACGGTGGACGGCCCCCTCGGGCCGCTCTACGAGGTAAAGTTTGGCGTAATCGACATGGCGCGCAAGGCCGGTGTGCCAGTGGTGCCCTATTTCGTGGTGCCGCAGCGCTACTGGACGGTGCCGAGTTGGGATCGGCTACGAATTCCCTGGCCATTCACCACTATAGACGTGTACTACGGGCCACCAATCACGGTGCCGGAAGCCACGCAGACCCGTGACTTTGGTCCCATTCAGGCACAGATCAAATCTGCGCTGGATGCTATGGAGCAGCAATACAACCATACTGCGGTTGCCCAGAAGCCTTAGGCGCAATGTTAAACTTCGCAAGTATTCAGACCCGTTGCATGCGCTGGGGAACAGTTCGCGCGACGGTATTTTCCCGCTTTCACAGTCATTCGCGATGTCACAAAACGATACTGAAGTAGTGAACGGTGTTGCCGTTGATCACAGTCACGACCGGGTCTTTTTCAACACCTTTAGCTTGGTGCTGGGAGTGTTGGTGCTTATCACTGTAGTGATCAGTGCCATTGCCAACACCATCGATCCCGACGAAAAAGAGAATCCTGAGCGGACCAAGGCCGTTGCTGAACGCATTGCTCCGGTAGGCGCTGTGTATACAGATGCGGCGGCGGTTGCAGCTGCCAAACCGGCTGCACCAGCTGCCACCGAAGTGGCTGCGGCGCGGGATGCCTCGGGTATCGTGAATGGGGTGTGCTCTGGCTGTCACATGGCGGGCGTGCTGGGGGCGATTAAGCTAGACGATACAGCCGGCTGGCAGGCTCGTTTGGACGAGGCCGGTTTGGACATGCTGGTGAGTAATGCGATTAACGGCAAGAACAGCATGCCACCACGTGGTGGTGACGCCAGCCTCAGCGACGACGATATCCGTCGCTCCGTGGTGTACATGTTGGAAAATGCTGGGGTCAGCCTGCCCTAGTGCATCGCTGCCCATGTTTTCGCAAAAAAGCCGCATTCAGTGCGGCTTTTTTTTGGTCTTCGCGGAGCGCGCTCCCAACGCGACAAGTGGGCACATAGCCTGAGGCTCGAGAGCTCCTTCTCGCTCAACCTGGCTTGGCGATATGCCCCAAAGCCTACATGGCAGCTCCGTTAAGCATCGACATCATCCGCCGCCATTGTCGGGCGCCGATGCCTCCATGTGATCGGGCTCATCATGAGGCTTGCACAGTCCCTGGCGGGGGTAGCCAGGGTATTGCACCACAATGGTGCGCCAAGCCGAGCTGCGGATTTCCGTGGGCGCATCTCTCGGCCGGGGGAGCTTTGCCGTGCGGCTGCCGGCGGGCTTGTGAAGCTGCACGCTCACGACGCCGCAGGCTGCGGCGCGCCTCAGTTCTGGCTTTCCAGGGTCTGCAGCCGCTGCTCGAGTTCTTCCAGCCGCTTACGCGACTGAGCCAATAAGGCTTTTTGCGCATCGAACTGATCCCGGGTCACCAAGTCGAGCTCGGCCAGCCGAGCTTGCAGCACCATCCGGAAATTCTCCCGCAGCTCGTCGCGCACCTGGCTCATGCCGGGCGGTAGCACCGCCGCCAAGCGGTCGGAGAGGTCTTGCAGTGTTTTGAGTTCCAACATGGGCGCAAGCTTCTGCGATTTGGCCCCTTTTGGCAACTTGGCACGGTTGGTGCTTCAGCCCCCTTCGCAGTCATTGCAGCGGAAGTATTGGGGCTTCCGACCACCACTGGTTCACTAGGAGCACACGATGAAACTGATAGCAGCCGTCATCAAGCCCTTCAAGCTGGATGAGGTGCGCGAAGCGCTCTCTGAAGTTGGCGTGAAGGGCCTGACTGTGACCGAAGTCAAAGGCTTTGGTCGGCAAAAGGGACACACCGAACTGTATCGCGGGGCGGAGTACGTCGTTGACTTTCTGCCGAAAGTCAAAATTGAGATTGGCGTGGACGACGCGCAAGTCGAAGCCGTGATCGAGGCCATTAGTAAGGCCGCACACACCGGCAAGATCGGTGACGGGAAGATCTTCGTTTCCCCGCTGGAGGAAGCTATTCGCATCCGCACCAGCGAGACCGGCAAAGACGCTCTCTAAATAACGAGTGCCAAACGTATAACAACGGAGCGACTTGAAACGTTATGGAAAACAATATTTTTGAACTGCAGTACGCCATAGACACCTTCTACTTCTTGGTGTGTGGCGCTCTGGTGATGTGGATGGCGGCAGGCTTCGCCATGCTTGAGGCCGGCTTGGTCCGGGCTAAGAACACCACCGAAATCCTGACCAAGAACATTGCTTTGTTCTCGATCAGCTGCATCATGTACCTCATCTGCGGTTACATGATCATGTACGGAGGAGACCTGTTCCTCTCCGGTATCGCTGATGTCGATGCAGATGCTGTGTTGGGCGACTTTGCGGAGCGTGAGGACGGCTTCCGCGGTGGTTCCATCTACGCTGGTGCCTCTGACTTCTTCTTCCAGGTCGTGTTCGTGGCAACCGCCATGTCCATCGTGTCTGGTGCGGTGGCCGAGCGCATGAAGCTATTTGCTTTCTTGCTCTTCGCTGTGGTGATGACCGGCTTTATCTACCCACTGGAAGGCAGCTGGACCTGGGGCGGTGCCTCTGTCTTTGGTATGTACACCTTGGGCGATCTGGGCTTCTCCGACTTTGCAGGTTCCGGCATCGTGCATATGGCTGGTGCCGCTGCGGCTCTGGCTGGTGTTCTGCTGCTTGGTGCACGTAAGGGCAAATATGGAGCCGACGGCAAAATCAATGCTATCCCCGGTGCCAACCTGCCTTTGGCGACGCTGGGTACCTTCATCCTGTGGATGGGTTGGTTCGGCTTTAACGGCGGCTCGGTGCTCAAGCTGGGTGATATCAGCAGCTCGGCATCGGTGGCCATGGTGTTCCTGAACACCAATACCGCTGCTGCCGGTGGTTCTGTTGCTGCCTTGCTGCTCGCTCGCGTGCTCTTTGGTAAGGCCGACCTGACCATGGCCCTGAACGGTGCTCTGGCTGGCTTGGTTGCTATTACCGCTGAGCCCAGCACACCGACCGCTTTGGAAGCCACGATCTTCGGTGCCATGGGCGGCATCTTGGTGGTGTTCTCCATCATCGGTCTGGATAAGCTGAAGATCGACGATCCCGTCGGTGCCATCTCCGTGCACGGAACCTGCGGTCTGCTGGGTCTGTTGCTGGTGCCTTTGACCAACGACGGCGTGAGCTTCAGTGGTCAGCTGATTGGTGCTGTGACCATCTTCGCCTGGGTCTTTGTGGCCAGCTTGGTTGTCTGGGGCATCATCAAGGCCGTTATGGGTCTGCGGGTGACCGAAGAAGAAGAGTACGAAGGCACAGACCAGAGCGAATGTGGTTTAGAAGCCTATCCGGAGTTCACCAACTCCTAAGACAGCGTGTCAACACAACAATAACGATGACACTGTCAGCCGCGCCCTCGGGCGCGGCTTTTTTATGCGCGCTCTGCTGGCGCAGGCTTCTGGCGGGTGCAGTGGCTAGGCCGCATGGGCCCCTTAGACTTTGGTCAAGCTAGTGCTGGGGGCGGTCTCGCTCATGGTGGTGGGCATCGATTTCGCCCGGTAGCCGGGCCAAGGGCCAAAGTGAGCGGCTTGTGGGATAGGGGCGCACTCAGCGCAGTCCTTCCCTACCATGGATACTGACGAGGCTTTAAAGCCCCGCAGCGCCTCGGATGCTCCAGCCAACTTGGCTGCAACGCAGCAAATGCCGTAAAATCAGTGGGCTGGATTTCCCCACCTTAGATATCCCTATCCTATGCAGATCACGATCAAGAAAGGTCTGGACCTCCCCATGACCGGCAGTCCCGAACAGCGGATTGAGGAGGGCCCCCAAACCGGTCGTGTGGCCGTCATCGGCGGCGACTACATCGGCATGAAGCCCACCATGTTGGTGGCTGAAGGTGACCGCGTGAAGCGTGGTCAGCCGTTGTTTGAGGACAAGAAGAACCCTGGCGTTTTGTACACGGCTCCGGCTTGCGGTGAAGTGGAGGCGATTAATCGCGGTGCTCGCCGGGTTTTGCAGTCGGTGGTGATTCGCGTTGATGGGGATGAAGCGGCTGAATTCACCGCTTTCGATGACGCCCAGATCGATGCGGGGCTGGATAGTGCCGCAGTGCGCGAACAGCTGATTGCCTCCGGGTTATGGGTGAGTTTGCGCACGCGCCCCTATTCCAAAGTGCCGGCCGTCGATGCCAGCCCTGCGGCTCTTTTTGTCACCAGCATTGATAGCAATGCTGGCGCAGCAGACCCAGCCGTCGTGATCGCCGATGACTTAGACGCCTATCAACGCGGTCTCAAGGTCTTGCGTGCTCTGGTGGACTGCAAAATTTGGGTGTGCAAACGAGCCGGGGCCTCTATTGATGTGCCTCAGCTCGATAATGTGGACGTCGCCGAGTTTAGTGGCCCGCATCCATCCGGCTTGGTTGGAACGCATATTCATAACCTAGAGCCAGTGAGCGCTGAACGTGTCGTATGGCACATCAACTACCAGGATGTCATGGCCATTGGTCGCCTGTTCGCCCAAGGCCAACTGGATACACAACGGGTCGTTGCGCTATCCGGACCGGAGGTGACGCGTCCGCGCCTGCTTCGTACCCAGCTTGGCGTGTGTACCGACGAGCTGATTGCCGGCGAAATCGATACCTCGACCGAGGTTCGTGTGCTTTCCGGGGCTGTTTTATCGGGGCGCCGGGCAGCCGGATGGGGGCGGTACCTGTCTCGGTATCACAACCAAATCACCGTGCTGCGCGAAGGTCGCGAGCGCGAGTTCATGGGCTGGGTTGCTCCTGGCACCAACAAATTTTCAGCCAACAACGTCTTCGTGTCGGCGTTGCGGCGTGCGCGGCAGACTTTTGCGTTCAGCACCAGTCAAAACGGGAGCCCGCGCGCCATGGTTCCCATCGGCAATTATGAACGGGTCATGCCGTTGGACGTTCTGCCCACGCAGCTCCTTCGCGCGCTGCTGGTCAAGGACACAGACACCGCCCAGGCATTGGGCTGCCTGGAACTGGACGAGGAGGACTTGGCCCTGTGCAGCTTTGTCTGCGTTGGGAAATACGACTACGGCCCGTATTTGCGGGCGAACCTCGAACAGATTGAGAAAGAAGGTTAAGCATGGCTAAAACACGCGAATTTCTGGATCGAATGCACCCCCTGTTCGCCAAGGGCGGGAAGTTCGAGAAGTACTACGCCGTCTATGAGATGGTCGACACCTTCTTCTATTCGCCGCCGGATGTGACCCGCGGCGCGCCGCACGTACGCGACGGCATTGATCTGAAGCGGGTGATGATCTACGTGTGGTTGGCCGTTATGCCAGCCATGCTGGTGGGCTGTTGGAACATCGGTTTCCAGGCCAATAGCGCGATGGCTGAACTGGGCATGACCAGTGTTGATGGTTGGCGCGGCGCTCTACTGGAACTGTTTGGCAACAGCTATAACCCGAACAGTGTGCTGGACAACTTCTTCCACGGCTTCGCTTACTTCCTGCCCGTGTATATGACCACCTTCATTGTGGGCGGCATCTGGGAAGTGATTTTTGCTGCGGTGCGTAACCACGAAGTGAATGAAGGCTTCTTCGTCACATCCATTCTATTTTCGCTGACGCTGCCACCGACCATCCCTTTGTGGATGGTGGCTTTGGGCGTGAGCTTTGGTGTGGTGATTGGTAAAGAGGTTTTCGGCGGAACTGGCAAGAACTTCCTGAACCCCGCGTTGACCGGACGTGCGTTCTTGTACTTTGCCTATCCCGCAGCGATGTCTGGCGATGCGGTTTGGACCGCTGTTGATGGCTGGACAGGTGCGACTCCTTTGGGCATGGCTGCCCTGGGCGGCGTATCTGCGATCACCGACTCTGGGATGACATGGATGCAGACCTTTATGGGTCAGCTACCAGGCTCTATCGGTGAAGCTTCCACCTTGGCCATCCTGATTGGCGGTGCCTTCTTGGTGATTACCGGGGTGGCCAACTGGCGCATCATCTTGGGCGTGTTCCTGGGGATGGTCGCCACGGCCACCTTAATGAACGCCGTTGGCTCAGCCGACAACCCCATGACCTCCATGCCTTGGTATTGGCACCTGAGCATTGGTGGCTTCGCCTTCGGCATGATGTTCATGGCCACCGATCCGGTATCGGCATCCATGACCAACGCGGGTCGCTACGCCTTTGGCGCACTCATCGGCTTCATGACCATTTTGATTCGCGTGATCAACCCGGCCTTCCCCGAAGGCATCATGCTGGCGATCTTGTTCGCCAACATCTTCGCCCCGCTGATCGACTACGCCGTCGTCAATGCCAACATTAAGCGGCGCCGTAATCGCTTGGCAGCAGCGCAACCGGCTGCCTGAACCACTCGGAAATTGATTCATGGCCTTTAAAGACCTCCCTAACGACAGCATCGTCAAAACCGTTCTGGTCGCGACGACTCTGTGTCTGGTGTGTTCCGTCGCGGTATCGGCCGCGGCGGTCTACCTGCGCCCGGCCCAGGAAGCCAACAAGTTGGCTGACCTGCAACGCAACATCGTCCGCGTGGCTGATGTGCCTCTGGAGGGGCGCAGCGTGCAGGAGGTCTTCGCCGAATTCGAGGCCCGTTTGGTGGACTTAGAAACTGGCACCTTCAGCGATGCCAAAGACCCGCTGGAATACGATCAGCGTAAGGCCTCCAAGGATCCTGCTCAGGCTGAAGTGATTCCTGCCAGTGAAGACATTGCCGATGTGAAGATGCGTGAGCGCTATTCCACGGTGTATTTGATTCGCGATGCTGCCGGCGCCGTGGAAAAAATTATTCTGCCAGTGCGGGGCTACGGCTTGTGGTCCACCTTGTGGGGCTACTTAGCCCTGGAAGGGGACGCCGACACGGTGGTGGGTTTGTCTTTTTACGAGCATGCCGAAACGCCAGGACTGGGCGGGGAAGTGGACAACCCCACCTGGAAAGCCCTGTGGGACGGCAAAGAAGTGTACGGCGAAGATGGTGATGTCCAGATTCGCTTGGTGAAAGGGGGAGTGGACCATAGCGACCCGAGTAACAAGCACAAGATGGATGCCCTGTCTGGGGCTACGCTGACCTCGAATGGCGTGACCAACTTGCTGCAGTATTGGATGGGTGAGAACGGCTACAAACCGTTTCTTAAGAACTTGCGGGAGGGCAAGGCCTAATGGCGGACTTTGACAACAAGAAGATCCTGACAGAACCGGTCTTCGACAATAATCCCATCGTCTTGCAGGTGCTCGGCATCTGCTCTGCGTTGGCCGTAACCACCAAGCTGGAAACTGCGTTGATTATGTGTATCGCGCTCACCAGCGTGGTGGCCTTCTCCAACTTGTTCATCAGCCTGATTCGCAAGAATATTCCGAGCAACATCCGGATTATTGTGCAGATGACCATCATTGCCTCCTTGGTCATCGTGGTGGATCAGATGCTCAAGGCCTTCGTGTACGACGTGGCGAAGCAGCTCTCCGTTTTTGTGGGCTTGATCATTACGAACTGCATCGTGATGGGGCGCGCCGAAGCCTACGCGATGAAGAACCCTCCCATTCCCAGCTTCCTGGATGGGATTGGCAACGGGCTGGGTTATTCGATGATACTCATTGTGGTTGCGACCGTTCGTGAGCTTTTCGGTGCAGGGACCTTGCTCGGCATTGAGATCCTGCCACTTGCGACCGAAGGCGGGTGGTATACCCCCATGGGCTTGCTGCTGCTGCCTCCGTCGGCCTTCTTCATCATCGGTCTGTTCATTTGGATCTTGCGTACGGTGAAACCTGCGCAGGTCGAAAAGCATGACTACCAGATCCACGCAGTCCACCGTACGGAAGCAGTCTGATGGCCGAGCTCGTTAATCTGTTTTTGAAGGCCGTGTTCGTAGAGAACATGGCGCTGGCCTTCTTCTTGGGCATGTGTACCTTCTTGGCCGTGTCCAAGAAGATTTCCACAGCCATCGGGCTGGGTGTGGCCGTGGTTGTGGTGCAAGCCATCACCGTTCCCGCGAACAACTTGATGTACCAGTTCTTGCTCAAAGATGGGGCATTGGCCTGGGCGGGGCTGCCGAATGTCGATCTGTCCTTTTTGGGCTTGATTTCTTACATCGGCATGATCGCTGCGATGGTCCAAATTCTGGAAATGTTTTTGGACAAGTACGTGCCCGCACTGCATGCGGCACTGGGGATCTTCCTGCCACTTATCACCGTGAACTGCGCCATTTTGGGGGGCACGCTGTTCATGGTGGAGCGGGATTACAACTTCGCCGAGTCCGTGGTCTATGGCCTCGGCAGTGGCGCGGGATGGGCGCTTGCCATTGTTGCTCTGGCAGGCATACGGGAGAAGCTGAAGTATTCGGACGTGCCCGATGGGCTACAAGGTCTGGGTATTACCTTCATTAGCACCGGGTTGATGGCCTTAGGGTTTATGGCCTTCTCCGGCGTGCAACTCTAGGAGCGCACTGAACCATGACTGAGATTGCCCTCGGCGTCGCCCTGTTCACCGGCATTGTGCTGGCCTTGGTGACCATCATCCTGGCCGCTCGCTCGAAGCTAGTGCCCCAGGGGAACGTCAAGATCACCATTAACGACGAAAAAACCATCGAAGCGCCAACCGGCGGCAAGCTCTTGGGCACATTGGCCAACGCTGGCTTATTTGTTCCCTCCGCTTGTGGCGGTGGTGGCACCTGTGCCCAATGCCGTGTGCAGGTGAATGAAGGTGGTGGTTCCATTCTGCCTACCGAGGAATCACACATCACCAAACGCGAGGCCCGCGATGGTGACCGTTTGTCCTGCCAAGTGACCGTGAAGCAGGACATGAAAATTCATGTTCCTGAAGAGGTCTTTGGCGTGAAAAAGTGGGAGTGCACCGTGCGCTCCAACGACAACGTCGCGACCTTCATCAAGGAGTTGGTACTCGAACTCCCGGCCGGCGAAAACGTGAACTTCCGGGCCGGCGGTTACATTCAAATTGAATGCCCCGACGACGTTATTGAGTACAAAAACTTCCAAATCGCCGATGAATACCGCGGTGACTGGGATAAGTTCAAACTCTTCGACTTGGTCTCTAAGCCTAAGGAGCCGGCACTCCGGGCCTACTCCATGGCGAACTATCCAGAGGAAGAGGGCATCATCATGCTCAACGTGCGGATTGCGACGCCGCCGCCCTCACGGATGGATTTGGCGCCGGGTGTAATGAGTTCGTACATCTTCAACCTGAAGCCGGGCGACAAGGTAACCATTTCGGGGCCCTTCGGTGAGTTTTTCGCCAAGGAAACCGACGCGGAAATGGTGTTCGTGGGTGGCGGCGCCGGCATGGCACCCATGCGTTCACACATTTTTGATCAGCTGCGTCGCATCAAGACCAATCGCAAAATGAGCTTTTGGTATGGGGCACGCAGTCTGCGTGAGATGTTCTATGTCGAAGACTTCGACATGCTGGCCAAGGAAAATGACAACTTTGATTGGCATGTAGCCTTGTCCGACCCTCAGCCTGAAGACAACTGGGAAGGGGATACCGGCTTCATCCATGAAGTGCTCTACGAGAACTACCTCAAAGATCACCCGGCACCGGAAGATTGTGAGTTCTACATGTGTGGGCCACCTATGATGAACGCGGCCGTCATCAAGATGTTGACCGATCTTGGTGTAGAGCCCGAAAACATCATGTTGGATGATTTTGGTGGCTGATCTAGGCGCGCCAATGAACGCATCCGTATCGGGATGATCCAAACAAAGGCCGGTGATGCTGTGTATCACCGGCTTTGTTGTCTTCGCAGCATCGTCCCTTAGTAGTAACACCGACCAGGACTCAACCATGCTTGCCACAATCGCAATTTCCTTCGTCATCATGCTCTTAGCTGTAACCGGAATGGCAGTGGGCGCCTTGGTCGCAAACAAGCCCATCAAAGGCTCCTGCGGGGGAATTGCGGCCAAAGATGGCTTTGATTGCGCCTGTGCCGCAGCCGGCCGCAAAGTATGTGATGATGAAGATCAGCCAGCTGTGTCGCCTCGGTCGCAGCTCGCTAGTAACGCCTTGAAATAAGGTGTCAGGGACTTCAGCCGAGGACGCCATCATGGAGGAAGACCTCGGTGCTACAAGAAATCACGGCCAAACAATATATGGCTGCCAGTCTGGTCACTTTCAAACCAGACTTGGATGTGATGACGGCGATTCACCGTTTGCTTGAAAACGGCATATCTGGTGCTCCCGTTATCGATAACACCGGCAACATCGTCGGGCTATTGTCGGAGAAAGATTGCATCAAGGTCGCCTTAACGGCCGGTTACCACAATCAGTACTCGGGCACGGTCAGTGATTTCATGACGACCTCGGTTGTGACAGTCGAGAGCGATACCTCCATTCTCGAAATTGCCAAGATGTTCTTGGATACACCGTACAAGCGCTTTCCTGTGGTTGAAGACAATCGTCTTATCGGCCAAATCAGTCGGCGCGACGTATTACGCGCCGTCCGCGAAATCAGCCACTCTTAATTGCAAGCGTCATCGATGCGAGCCTCGCCTCTACCGGCGAGGCTGGTAACGGTGTTTTGTGAGTCTGACTGATGCTCCTAAAGGCAACAGCGCGCCGTGCTACCCGCGATCAGACTCCCGAGAAGTGACGCTGCTATGGTGGCTTCTGAGCATCCCCTCAAGCGGACGATCGGCTCGCCTGTGGGCCAAGCATTGCATCAACCCGATTTCGACCAGGGCAACACCTGCGCATGCGCCATAGCCTAGAAGACCCATCCAGCGCCGGCCTCAACCCGGAGTGGCGTTCAGCGTTACGACTGGTACCTCACCTCCTGCAGGAACGCAGTAGTGTGGTGCTGGCGTTGGTGTTGCTCGCCTTGGCGAAGGCGGCCACGCTGGTCACCCCGTGGTTGCTCAAATTACTGGTGGACGGACTCTCGGCATATGCCCTCAATCTGGCTTTGCCGCTGGGGATTATCTGCGCCTACGCCGGCCTCAGGCTCGCAGGAGGCTGGCTGGGCGAGTGGCGGGACCTGGTCTTCGCGCGGGTCACAGAGCGCACCATGCGCCGGGTGAGCGTTCAGGTTTTTGCGCATCTGCAAAGCCTGGATTTGGAATTTCATCAATCCCGTCAAACCGGCTCCTTGTCCAGAGACATCGAACGTGGTGTGTCTGGGATTCGCTTCCTGCTGCGCTTCATGCTGTTCAATATCTTGCCCACATTGATCGAGATCGCGGCGGTCGCGGTGATCTTGGTCAGCGCCTTTGGCTGGCTCTTTGGCGTGGTAATGCTCGTGGCTGTACTGGCCTACATAGCCTGGACAGTGGCGGTAACCGAGTGGCGAACCCGGCATGTGCGCACCAGCATGCGTATGGATTCCCAGGCCCATGGACGGGCCGTGGATGCTTTACTGAACTTTGAAACAGTAAAGTACTTTGGTGCAGAAGAGCGTGAGCTCAAACGCTATGACCGTGAGCTTGAGGATTGGGAGGGCGCGATGCGCTCATCGCGTATTTCCTTAGCAGTGCTCAACGCAGGGCAGGCCCTCATCATCGCCGTCGCCCTATTGTGCATGTTGATCCTTGCCGGAATGGCCGTCGTGGACGGACGCCAAACAGCCGGCGATTTCGTGATGGTGAACGCCTATCTGGTGTCGTTATTCACCCCACTCAATTTCCTCGGTTTTGTGTACCGGGAAATCAAGGCCAGCTTGGTCGCTGTACAGCGTTTGTTCAGCCTGCTCGACATCGCGCCAACCATTGCGGATGCGCAAGATGCTGTGACCCTTCAGCTCCAGGCTCCACCGCGTGTGGACATTGACGAACTGCACTACGCTTACGATCCGGCGCGGCCCATCCTTAAGGGCATCTCCATTGCCGTGGAGCCAGGTACGACCACGGCCATCGTCGGCCCCAGCGGCAGTGGCAAGTCCACCTTGGCCAAGCTGTTATTCCGTTTTTATGACCCCCAGGCTGGGCAAATACGCTTGAATGGCTTGGACCTGCGCGCCTACCAACTGCAGGTTCTGCGCGCGAACATTGGTGTTGTCCCCCAGGATACCGTCTTGCTGAACGACACCATTGCCCACAACATCGCCTATGGTCGGCCTGATTCCAGCCCTGAGCAGCTCGCTGAAGCCGCTCAAGGGGCCGCTTTGGATAGCTTGCTGGAGGCAGCGCCTGAGGGTCTTGACACCCTGGTCGGCGAGCGGGGGATGAAAGTGTCTGGTGGCGAAAAGCAGCGCATCGCCTTGGCCCGTGTACTGCTGAAGAACCCGCGGCTGTTGATATTAGATGAGGCGACCTCTAGCTTGGATTCGCAGGCCGAGGCCAGCGTGATGCAGACCCTACGCGAAGCGATGCAAGATCGTACCTGTATTGCCATCGCCCACCGGCTATCGACGATTCGTGACGCCGACAACATTGTGGTGCTGGATCAAGGGCAGGTTGTCGAGCAGGGGAATCACCCGGCGCTGCTTGCCAAGCAGGGACTGTACGCCAAGCTCTGGAAAGAACAATCTAGAGAGGACACGCTCACCGGCGCCGACAGCCCAGACCAGAGTGCATAAGCCAAAGCTCAGGCGCACCCAAGCGCACTGCGAAATAGTTGCTCCCGGCTGCGGCGTTTCGCCGCTTAGTCGTAATAGTCGTCGCTGCTGCCGCCACCAAAGGCCATAGTGACGCCGATGCTCAGACCGGTCACGCTGTCATTATCGCCGTTGTTGTTGAAATCGTCGTCGTACATCTGCCGCCACGCAAACTGCAGGCTGGCTTGCTGTGACAGCTTAAAGCTCACCCCGGCGCCGTAAGCAAAGCTAGACTCTTCAAAGCTTTGGCAGCTGGCTTCCAGAGTCGGGTCGCGTCGAATATCCGCGTCGGCATTGGTATCGCTGGTGCCACATTGGGTATTGATGCGGATATCGTTAAAGCCAAGCTCTAAAAAGAGGTTGGCTCCACCTAATGGTAATTGCGGTCGCAGCATCACCGAGGTCAGGCTGTCGAGCTCAGCGACTTGGCGCGGATTTTCGCTGACCTCGGCCTTATCGACGTCGAAGCCCCACTCCACCTCTGCTTCCAGCCAACGAAAGGGTTGCCATCCACCACGTAAGGTGGCGATGGTCATGTAGGCCGGCTCATCCATGTACAGCACATCGTCCGGAATGATGCCGCGGTCTGCGACGCCGCCCAAGCGCCGCTGTAGCCCATAGTCCGCACGCATAACGCCGGCCGAGCCACCGAGATAGAGTCCGCGCCCGCCCTCACCATCTGAGTCGAAAAGGCCCGCTACACCCCCAGCCCATTCGGCTGGCTTAAACCAGTCGAACCAACCCGCAGAAGCAACCGATACCGAGCTCAGCAATGCTAGGCCCACACAATGACGAACAGCGATCATGAAAAACGTGTACCACGTAGAAGTGACTCCCCACGCGCATGGTAGGCAGCCCGGACCCTGAAAGCAATCTGCGGCTGTCACCAAAGCGCAACAGTGTTGTCACCGTAGCGTTGTAATTCATGGCCTAAGCTGCAATTTCACCAAGAGTCGGCAGGGGCCAGATCATGCGGATTGCTTACGGAATTATGGGTTATGGGCGCGGCCATGCCATGCGCTCCAGCGCAATTATTCCCAGCCTGCTAGAACAAGGGCATCAGGTCCGCGTGTTTGCCGGCCCTGATGCCTATGCCGTGATGAAGGATCAATTCGACTGCACCTTAATTCCGACCATCGCGTGGCGTTACGGCGCGGATGGGCGCGTTGATACCCAGCGCACGATTCTGGACAACGTGAAGCCGATGGCCGACGTGTTATTCGGTGGTGAGGGTGTCGCCGCGCTGCATAAGGATTGGGATGCGTTCCAGCCGCATGTGGTGATCTCCGACTCTGAAGCCTGGACGCATAAGGTGGCCCGCCAGCGGCGCTTACCACGCGTTTCTTTGGATCATGTTGGCATCATGGCTTATTGCAAGCCTAGCTTTCCCATGGCGGATCGCTTCGCAGCCGCGCGCGATGCCTTTGGCTACCGCACCTTGATGGGTATTCCCGACTACGCCATCGTATCGAGCTTCTACGATTGCCCCACTCGTTATCGCAATGTTCAAACTGTAGGGCCCATTCTGCGCGATATGGTGCTTCAGGCTAGGCCCCATCAGGGGGACTACCTGCTGGCCTACTTCAACAAGGGGCCACACCAGTTCCTTCCCGGCGTCGAACAGGCGCTGCGGGCGTTGGACATTCCGGTGCATGTCTATGGCACCGGCCGGGTCGGTGATGATGACAACTTATCTTTTCGTGCGCCTAGCCAGCGGGGCTTCGTTGACGACTTGGCCGGTTGTCGCGGAGTTTTGAGCACTGCCGGCAACCAACTTATTAGCGAGGCTATTTGGCTGGGTAAGCCCACTCTGCTGGTGCCCGAAGACGTGGTGGAACAGCGCCTGAATGCCAGTATGGTGGTGCGCATGGGCATTGGTGAGCAGGCCGAATTGTCGACGCTCACAGGCTATGACATCGAGCGCTTCCTACGCCAATGCGATGACTACGCCCAACGACTGCCCGAATATCGCCGGGAAGGAAACAAAGAGGCCATTGCCGCCTTAGAGCGCGCCCTGCACAAAATTCAACGCGAGGCTGGGCAGCGAGGCAAGCCAGGCTTGGGCGCTTTGCGCACCTGGGCTAGCTCTTAGGGCGGCATCGTTCAGGCGCGTCGGTACTGAATCACTCCTGAATCATTGTGGTGGGCGCCGAGCTAAGGGCGCTCGCCACGCCTTATTCCGGGGTCTGCCCGCAATAGTGCGGTCTGCGGCGCTTATGGTGTGGTCGCTACCGACGATGTGCCTGACCCCGCCTCGCGCACAGCCCCGAATGTCTGGATTCTGCCGGAGCAGCAGAGCGCTATGGGCTGACGCTGCTGAGGCCTGTCACGTGCTGCATAGACTCTTTGACCACAGTAGTCACCTTTCCGGCACTATCGTAACTGTGCTCGAGCAATTGAACGGCCTCAGGGCTCCAGCGCAGGGCCGTGGTGCAGCGGGTGCCATAACCCGGCGACACAATAAACGGAGGCGAGAGCAGGCGCTCTGCATTGAGGCCCACGCCAGTATCGGGTAGTAGCTTATCCGCATAGGCCTCGCGCCGACTCAGCAGCTGCACATCCTCCGATAATGATGCGGTATTGGGTTGGGCGGCCAGGGCCGCTACGCTTTGTTCTACCTTGGGCCAGCTGCTGTTCAGACCCGCATTGCTCAATCCATAGTGGCCGCTGTGGAGCAGCTGTATAGGATGGCGGTTACCGAAGTACACCATGTCCTTGCCATCGAGCACCAGCAGATTGAAGCCGGGAAACTCCTGAGCATGGGGCTCCAGGGCTGTGCAGAACTCCATGGCTGTTTGTTCGCTCAGCAGGAAGTCTCTCACCAAATGTCCCCGCGACCGTGGATTCTCTGGGAGCTGTGACCCAGGCTCACGGACATTGGTAATGGCGGCAAAGCGTCCTCGTTGACTTACTCCCAGCCAAGTGCCACCGGCGGTCAAATCTCGCCCGGCCAGTATCTCTGGTGCATCGGCCCAAAACCCAAGTGGGCTACTCGGCCGAGCATGGAATTCGTCGCGGTTGGCGACCAGCCTGAGTGCAGGTTGGTCCTCATCCCAGCTAAAGACAATTAAGCACATGGGCGCGTACGATACCCCATGCCGCCAACAACTGGCACTGCGAGGCCGGAGACTCAGGCTGGGCCACTATGAGCATGGACGAATACGCGATACAAAGGGCCGAGACTATTGCGGCCTGGTCCCAATCCCCACCCAGCTGGGTGGCTCGTGGATTTGGCCGGGCTCTGGCTCCAGCATCGCGAGCAGCCCAGGCTTTGGTGCCCTTGCCCCTGTTGCAGTCCGTCTTGCGGGGTAGCCAGTCTGTAGCGCGCTGGCAATTTCACCAGCGTCTGCCACAGCCTGCTCCGGGCCAAGATTTGCAGGACTGCGATGGCCGTGCGCGGCGTATTGCCAAGTTGGCTGCCGGCCTAGCTGGCAGCGTCGGAGCCGTTACGGGTGTTGGCGGCGCCTGGGGTGTGGCGGCAGATATTCCCTTACTGCTCACCCTGGCCTTGGGCAGCATTGAACGTACGGCGGGTTGTTATGGGCTGAACGTGGATGATGAGCCCGCATTGGCCATGGGGATTTTCGCGATTGCCAGCGCGAACACCATTCAAGAAAAGCAACTCGCTCTGCGCAGCTTAGATGTAGACCCCAGCGAATTGACTGTGGCTGCGGTGCGGGACGGTTTGGAGCGTGCCCTGCAGCGACAAATGGCCAAGGATGCGGTTCAGCTGAGTCTGAATCAGGTAGCACGCCAGTTAGGTGGGTATTTGGGTCAACGCAAGTTAGCGCAATCCGTTCCGCTGGTGGGGGCCGTAGCAGGCAGCACCGTCAATGCCATGTACATTCACGATGTCTGCAGCGCCGCGCAGCATGTCTGCGCCTTAAGGTATTTGCTGCACCACAGTCACTTCGACGAGGGGCGACGCGCCATGTCGATGACCGATGATGTCGCGCCCCTGCAACACGAGCAGTTGCCGCGCCCTTAGGCCGCTGGTGGTGGCAGTTGGGTGCGCTCTAAAAAGCTGAGAATCTTTGGCATCAGGCGCTCAGGATGTAGGCGTAGCTCCAATATGGAGCGCGCAATGACGAAGCGCGCGTTCGGCATTTCGCGGGCAAGAACTTGGGCATCTTCCAGGTTATGCAGCCAGTCTCCGCCATGGCCAATGATGAGCGCCGGTGCACGCATGGCTTGGCGTGCTTTGCGGGTAGGGACGGTCGGCCCCACCAACACGCCATGAATAATGGCGGCAATGTCTTCAGGGTCATGCAGGCCCAAATTGCGGGCCATGCGCCAGATATTGCGTTTGGGTTCGGGAAGGCGCTGGACTAGGCTCTTTACGCCGCGCAAAAGGGGCTTGCCAAATCGCGCCATTCCTAGAATGGGTATCAGGGTAAGGGCGGCGGCAGGAGCAGCCCGCTCCATGACGGGCATTTCCAAGAGCAAACCCTGCACGCGGTCTGGGTGCTCGCTGGTGAACTGCAGACTACTAATCGCTCCCAACGAGACTCCGCCAAGCACGACCCGGTCTAAGCCCAAGTGGTTCAGGCAGCAACGGATTTGATCGGCGTAAAGATCAACCCGTAGCCACTTGGAATGTCGGGGGCGGCTGCTGGCGCCATGGCCGAGTAGGTCCAGTAGCACCACCTTGTAGCCTTCCTCAGCCAGGCTGAGCGCCAAGTCTCGGTTGCAGGCTGAATCCAGCAATATGCCGTGGACCAACACCACCGGCAGCCCATTCTCCGGGCCGTGGACCTCAAAGGCAATTTGAAAGCCTTCCCAGTCGAAATAACCAGCCGCTGCGGCGCCCGGATCGGGGCGCCGCAACATGGGCAGAATTTGTGCCATGCCTCCTCCGCCGTGTTTTTTTAACCCGCTTGCTGCTCGAAGGAGTCCACCTGATCCACGTACTTCTGCATGGCCTCTTCTTGGCTCATGCCCTTGAGGTTGGCCCAGGCGTCGTACTTAAATCGGCCAACGGGGTCCAGCATGCCAGGCCGCTTCCCAGAAACGTCACCATCCTTGGCTTGACGGAACAGCGCATACATTTTGAGTTTTTCTTCGTTGCTGGGCTTCAAGGGCCCATCAGCTGGTGCCGTCCGCACTTTTTCAACGGCGGCTTCAAACTGGGCTTTTAGATCAGACATGTTTGCGTAGTCTCCCGCAATAGTTGTTGATTGTGGCTTGCGGACTATACCGCGATCACCGCGCGGCCCGCGAAATGGGGGTGTCCAATGATCAGCGCGGCATACAGGGCTAGGCCAATCAGCAGCACAACGACTGTGCGCATACCGGCATTGGAGGCCGGGGCCGGTTTGCTGGCTCCATCACGGGCCTTGATGGCTTTGATATCCATGAAGGACCAGATCAGGAAGGTGCCAAACAACAGCACCGACCGCATCTCGCCATTGGCCAACAAATGCGCTAGGCCCCAAGTGCCCACCCCCATCAGCATGGGATGGCCAAGCTTGGCTTGAATAAAGTTTCCGGGCACGTAAGCCGCCACAACGAAAATAACCGCCGGGATCATCAGCAGTAAGGTGAGGTGGCGCAGGCCAACCGGGGGAACCCACAAAGCGGTTGCTGGTGTAGCTTGCCAGCCCTGCACAATGAGGACAAAGCAGCCAAGGGTGAGCAGCGCGAAGACGCCTTTGTAAGGCCATAGCCCGATGGCCGCAACGGCCTTTTGCCTGAGTGCAGGTGCACCGGCTGGCAGCAGGTGCAAGGTCGACCACAAAACCAAGCCTAAGAACAAATACAGCATGTCATCCCCAATGCATTAACAATGCTGCGCATCTTGCCCTAGCTGAGGCCCGCTGCAAACCCACGCGGTGGGCTCGCGTTGTGGAGCTTAACCGCGTTGTACCGGCACCACTACTACGATGGGGCCACTGGGTCCTTGTTGTCGTGATCCGCCACGGGGCTCACGGCTGACGGCGATGGAAGCATTATCCATCGGCCCTGGCCAAGACACTTCTATGGATTGGCCGGGTTGCCTAGGCATCAAAGCAATGGCTTGAGGCTGCTCGCGTTCGGGATGCAGCAACCAAACTTGGTGGTCCTGATCAGTACCCACGCCCGAGGGGTCGACTGCCGTCAGTCGCAAGGTTTGCGGCTGTTGCGCGCTCCAGCTGGCGGTCCAGTAGGTATCTTGATTCACCACAAAGGCCAGCTCCTCACGCTGCGTGGGCTGAACCTCAGGAGTGGTGGGAACAAACAACCAAAGACCAGCAAGTATCACGGCCGACAACGCGGCTCCCGCCAACCCTGGCAAGCGCCATGTTCGACGTGCAGGCTTGGGCTGGATGAGGCCCAGTTGTTGTTGTATGCGATGCCATAAGCCCGGCGGCGGCGACACCTCCGGCACACGATTTTGCAGCGGTGCTAAACGCCGTTCCCATTGATCACGTTGCTCACGCGCCTGTGGGCTTTGTTGTAGAAGTTCATCGACCTGGGCCCGTTCTCCACGGTCCAGTACTCCCAGTACATACAGGGCGATGCTCAGTTCATCGGTCATGCCTTGAGGCCCTCCAAACAGGCTTTTAGTGCCATCAGTCCCCGCCGCACCCAGCTTTTGACTGTTCCCAGGGGAGTGTCCAGGCGCTCGGCCAGTTCCGCGTGGCTGTAACCATTGATAAATGACAAAGCCACCGCTCGTTGCTGCTCCTCGCTGAGTTCTGGCCAGCAGCGCTGCAGATCGGTTTGATCTAGCCAAGTGCCACTGGGATCAATGGCCTCCGGCTCGGGCGGTTCCGCCATCACATCCAGGCGCTTACGGCTACGTAGCAAGTCCAGCGCACGATAGCGCGCGATGCTACCCATCCACGTACGCGCTCCCCCACGACTTTCGTTGTAGGTCTGAGCCTTTTGCCAGATCTGTATATATGCGTCCTGCACGGCTTCTTGAGCTAGGGATTCGTCTCGCAAGATACGCAGGGTTAGGCCGTACAGATGCGCACTGGTACGCTCATAGAGCTGGGAGAAGGCGCGGCGGTTGCCTAACCGGGTTTGGGCGAGGAGCTCAATGAGTTCGTCGTTATCGCTGTGGCTCAAGAGAAGATTCCGTGCTGGATTGCATCCGATCGTCATCAGGGTGCGATATATATCCGCATCTGAAGACATGACGTTAGTAAAGGATACCGTGTGAAGGTTGCCATTATCGGCAGTGGCATTAGTGGGCTAGCTGCCGCCTGGGGACTCAACAAACATCATGAGACGACTCTGTTTGAAGCAGAGTCGCGTCTGGGCGGGCATACCGCGACCATGGATGTGCAGTTGCATGGGCGGGATTATCGAGTGGATACGGGGTTCATCGTGTACAACGATCGGACCTATCCGAACCTCATTCGCCTCTTTGATGCGCTGGACATTCAAGGTCGCGCCACATCAATGAGCTTTTCGGTAGCGACCGCCGATGGCTCCCGCGAGTACTGTAGCGAAGGTTTAGGTGGGATTTTTGCCACTCGCTCAGACTTGTTGCGGCCCAGCCAGTATCGGTTGCTGCGCGACATCTTGCGTTTTAACAAGGACGCACTGGCTCTGCAGGGGTGCACTCAAGATACGCGCACCTTGGCCGAGTTTGTGGAGCAGGGGGGGTACTCGCAAGATTTGGCAGATCGTTATGTCTACCCCTTGTGTGCAGCTATTTGGTCCACCAGCCTGGAGACCGCTCGGCAGTTTCCAGCTGAGCACTTCGCGCGGTTTTTTGCCAACCATGGGCTGCTGTCGTTGAAAGACCGGCCCCAGTGGCGCACGGTGCCAGGAGGCTCTAGGACTTACATTGAGCGTATGGTCCCGCGGCTCGATTGCGACATCCGTACCAGCACGCCCGTGCGAGGTGTGGAGCGCGATGCTAAGGGCGTGACCCTCTTTTTAGAGACAGGGCCAGCCCGTTTTGACGCCGTCGTTTTGGCCTGTCACTCTGATCAGGCTTTAGCCCTGCTGAACGACGCTAGCGAGAACGAGCGACAGATCCTGGGCGCAATCCCCTATGTCGATAATGACGTGGTGCTGCACACCGACCGTCGTTTCATGCCGCAGCGTAAGCGGGCCTGGGCGAGCTGGAATTACAAGCTGCACCCCGACCCTGATCATCCGGCTACATTGACTTATGGCATGAACCGCTTACAGGGCTTGGATGCGCCGGAGCCGTTCTGCGTGACCTTAAATGACAACGCAAACATCGATCCCAGCAAAGTCTTGGGCCAGTACGTGTACGCGCACCCGGTGTACACCCCGCAGTCCAATGCTGCTCGGGCGCGTCGTGACGAGATTAACGGTCACAACAACACATGGTTTACCGGCGCTTACTGGTACAACGGATTCCATGAAGACGGAGCGCGCAGTGCCTTGGAGGTCAGCCAAGCCCTCGGTGGAGGCTGGTAGCAATGCGGCAGGGGCGAGTGCTACACAGTCGCGTTGCGCGGGGTTGGACCCGGCACCGACGCTTTGCACCCAAGGCTCATGACTTTCGTTATCGCGTCTCCATGCTGCGCCTCGATTTGGCGGAACTGGATCGGGTATTTCAACGGCGCTGGTTTTGGTCTTGGAACAAACCAAACCTGCTGAGTGTTCAGCGGCGCGACCACTTGCGCCAAGGTGGTCCGGACCTCGCAGAGGCTGTCCGTGACTTGATTGAGCAGCGCGGTGGTGAGCGGCCCACAGGGCAGATCGAGCTACTCACCCAGCCCCGGTACGCCGGGTACGTGATGAATCCGATTTCCGTGTATTTGGTCTGGGCGCCAGACCGATCCAAACTGCACTGGGTCGTGCTGGAAGTGCACAACACGCCTTGGGATCAACAGATTGCCTATGTATTGCGTCCGCCTGCAGAGCAGGCGTCGGGGTTTTCTCTGCGCTTTGGCAAAGACATGCATGTATCCCCGTTTATGCCCATGGATATGGAATATGAACTGGGGTTACGCGTCAGTGATGAGCAAATCGCTTTGCGACTGGATAACTGGCGCGCTGACGAGCGAGTTTTCTCCGCCAACCTGCATTTGCAAATGGCCCCCATCACTGGCCTGAACTTGGCCCGGACTTTGCTCCATACACCCTTGATGGCTTTTCAAGTTGTCGCGGGTATTTATTTTGAAGCGCTACGCCTGCACCTCAAGGGCGTGCCTTATATACCCCCACCGGAGGACAGACAGCCCGAGGTCATCGGGCGGGATAGCATCTAATGTATTCAAGAATCACAGAATTAGCTCCGCATAGATCCGCTGGTTTGCCGCAGTTCGCCGCACTATCAGCCCGTAAACACCTGCATAAGGTCCTGTCTCAGTTCCAGTCTGGCGCGCTCGAAATTACTGAGCCGGATGGCAGCGTGGTTCGGCTGGGCAGCGATGCCGGGCCAACCTATCCCATCGTGATCAACGATTACCTGACCTACACCTACATGACGCTCGGAGGAGCAACAGGTGCGGGCACGGCCTACATCCTGGGCTTGTGGTCCTCGCCGAATCTTGTTGAGGTGGTGCGCTTGTTCGTGCGCGAGCCAGCCATCACCCAGGCCGTCGATAACGGTTTCGTGGCCAAGCTGCGCGATTCCGCTTACCAAATTCTCGAGTGGCGCCGGCGCAATACCGAAACGGGTAGCCGCCGGAACATTGGTGCGCACTACGACCTGGGCAATGACTTCTTCCAGTTGTTCCTGGACGACTCCATGACCTACTCGGCCGGTGTATTTCCCACCGCAGCCACCACGCTAGCGGAGTCGCAGGTTCGCAAGTACGACCTGATTTGCCGCAAGCTGGATCTGCAACCGGGCCAGACGCTGGTCGAAATCGGCTCAGGTTGGGGCGGCTTTGCCATTCATGCGGCCACGCATTACGGCGTCCATGTCACCACCACCACCATCTCCGAGCAACAGCACAAAATGGCGGCGGAGCGCATTGCTGCCGCCGGTCTGGAAGATCGCATTACCCTGCATTTCAAGGATTACCGTCACCTGGAAGGACAGTACGACAAGTTGGTGTCCATCGAGATGATCGAGGCGGTGGGGCACGACTTCTTCCCCACCTACATGCGCAAGGTGGCCAGCCTGCTCAAGCCCGAGGGTCAGGCCCTGATTCAGGCCATTACCATTCGCGATGAAAACTACGACCGCATGCGTTCGGGTACCGACTTCATCCGCGAATACATTTTCCCCGGAGGACACCTGCCCTGCGTCGCTGAGCTACTTCGGGTAAGCCGGGCGCATACCGACCTCAACCTCTTCGACTTGGACGACTTCGGTCAGGACTACGCTCGCACCCTGCATATGTGGCGCGAGGCTTTCCATGCGCACAAATCGCAGGTGACGGCCATGGGCTACAGCCCTGAGTTCCAGCGCATGTGGGACTACTACCTGGGCTCCTGCGAAGGGGCCTTCATGGAGGCCAGCATTTCGGTGGTGCACTTGCTCTTCACCAAGCCACGCTGCAACCGTGGGCCGGTCACCGACCGAGCCGGTATCAGCACAGTGGAGTTGCCCCAATGAGCGTGATTACCCTGGCTGAATCTGGCTTGATCCCCGATGGGTTGATTCGGATGGGTGTACGGCGCATTTCTCGTCGCCGCCTGAAGGAAGAATATGCCCTGACCGCCGAGCAGCGCGCCCAGGCGCGGGCGCAGCGGCTGGCCGAATGGCATGCCGGTCCCATTGCCGTGCAGACCCAAGCGGCCAACGACCAGCATTACGAAGTGCCTCCGGCCTTTTTTGACCGCGTGCTGGGTGCCCACCGCAAATACTCCTGCTGCTGGTTTGATGCCAGCACGTCGGATCTGGATGCGGCCGAAGCCAAGATGCTGGAGATGACGGCCGAGCGGGCCGGCATCGTGGATGGCATGACCGTGCTGGATTTGGGCTGTGGCTGGGGCAGCTTCGCACTGTGGGCGGCAGGGCGTTTTCCCAAGTCCACCATCATTGGGGTATCCAACTCCAATCCGCAGCGCGAATTCATCATGGATCAGGCCCGCCAGCGCGGTCTGAGCAATCTCGAGATTCGCACCTGCGATATCAACGATTTTGCGCCGGATGAAAAGTTTGATCGCGTGGTGTCCATCGAGATGATGGAGCATGTGCGCAATCACCCCAAGCTGTTTGCGCGGATTGCGACCTGGCTCAAGCCCGATGGCGCCCTGTTCACGCATGTGTTCTGCCACAAGGAACTCACCTACGCCTACGAAGACCGAGGCGACGGTGACTGGATGGCCCGGCACTTTTTCAGTGGCGGCATGATGCCCAGTTATGACCTCTTCTGTGGTTATGACCGCGATCTGGATGTGGTCCAACGCTGGTGGGTGAGTGGGACCCATTACGAAGACACCAGCAACGCCTGGCTGGAGCGTTGCGACGCGCACCGCAAGGAGTTGGTGGAGGTCCTAGGCGGTGGTGCCCAGGGCCGGCTGCGCCTGCAGCGCTGGCGCATGTTCTTCCTGGCCGTAGCCGAGTTCTTTGGTATCGACGGCGGCGAGCAATGGGGCGTGGGGCATTACCTGCTTAAGCCCAAGTCGGCCTAGACCGTTTAGCCTGCCCACCGCTCTCGCCCACACGAGATTGTCTTCTTCGCCGGGCTAAGGAGGCGCTGAAGAAATCCGCGAGCGAGGCAAGGTGGCCCGCCGCCGGAGCACAGCGCCCGCAGCATATGGGCGATGTGTGAGGAGTGCGACCAATCGGCAAGACAGCCGATTGGGACCGCGCAGCGGCTGCTTGCGGCGAGGGACACGGATGTCCCGAGTCAGCGCCGCCGGCGGGTCAGATTGCGAGCACAGCGATTTATTCAGCGTCTCCCTAAAGGCCTTCGGGCTTTTGGTGGGATTGATCGCAGTAGGGCATGTTTGCACTGCGCCCGCAGCTACACAGCCAAAGTAGTTGCGGGCGTTTCAGTGTGATGGGCCAGCCTTGGCCTTGGCAGCCGGCCTCAGCGCGGCATAGGCCGTCCGCGGATTGAGCATGTTCGCAACCACACACCAAATGCGTCCCCGCCGGCAGCGACACCGGTCGCGCAGGTTGGTCCTTGCGTAGTGCTTGTACGCAGGTCTTCAAGGGCTTGCAGGGCAATCGGCTTGCCCGCTGCGTAATTCGTAATACAGCCGCGCCAAAGCAAACTCGTCGGAGTAGTCCGCCGGGGCGACCTGACCGCCAAACCAGTCTTGGGACTGCTGCGCAAAACTGTGGAAGTAATGTTGACCAAAGCGCAGCAAACCGAGGCTGCTGATCACGCACAGTAAAAGCAGTAGTCGCCGGCGCTGATCGATGGCCAGCCGCTGGTGCAGTTGGGCGCCGATGACGCATATCCAAAGCAGCAATGGACCAGTGGCACCAAGGCTGCGCAGGGCATGTGGCAGGCCTTCCCAGGTCAGCGCTGCTGGCAGCACGCCAGCAATACTCAGTGCGAGCAGCAAGCCACTGTTGCGGGAGCAGAGGATGCGGGGCGCGAGCAAAGCCGTGGCGATGATTATGCTGGCCTCTGCTGGGCCTAAGAGGCCCCCAAAACCTGTGCTGTGGCGCAAGTTGCTGTCGCCCTGCAACCACAGGTAGGCCGGGTCGAGATGCAGCCATACGTTGCGGAGTGCCACGCCCGGCAAGTCCCAGGCTGACAAGCCTTGAGACTGCATCCAGTCTGCGTTCCACACGGCTAACATTTGCCCTCGGCCGGCGAAGCTGCCACTCAGTAGGTACTCCATGATCAGCGGGCTGAGCAGGGCGCCGCCAAGGAGCATTGGTGGGGCCAATGCCCAGCGAACTTGTACGAGCGCGGATGTGTCCCAAAAGGCCACCAAAACCAAGGACAGCAGCAGCTGAATGCGTACCGGAGGGTAGGCATAAGCGGCGGAAACCAGCAGGATGCTGACCAGGCATAGACGGCAGGAGTACCACCAGCTCGCAGTAGGCAGCTGCCGACATCGCCAGTAGAGCGCCAAGCCCAAGCCCCAACATGCTGCGCCAAACACGGGGTCCCAGAATATGCGCGTCGCCGAGAACCACCAAGGGTTGCTCAAACACAGCAAGCCCAGTCCTGCATGCAGCCACCAGTGTTGGTGACCACTTGCGGCCCAGACGATGGTGGCGAGCATGACTAGCCCCAGTCCTACGCTCAGCGTTCTTAAGCCAGCGATACTGTCATTGCCCAGCTTGCTCCACGCGGCAGCAGGGTAGAGCAAGATGGGTGAAGCCTGGCCTCCGCCCAGCACATCGGCGTACAAGGGCCAAGCCTTACCCTGGGCGCTGTGGCCGCTGTGCGCTATGCACAGGGCTTGAGCGGCAATGGCGGCTTCGTCGATGTAGAACCCGGCAGGGGCACGCTCGAGGGCGGCAAAGCGAACAACAACGGCAGCGGCAAGGGCCAGCAAAAGTAGGCTGCCTGCCAGATAGGTTCTTATGCGGTCGGACATGCGCTGCACACGGTCGGGGCTTAGGACAGACTCCAAGCCCTGCGGGCTTAGTCTTCCTGGGGTGGGATGGATTCCTTGCCTAACCATTCCACCCGATATAAATCGCGGCGGCGGTCTAGATAGTTCCGTACCGAGCCCTCGTTTTGCAGGATGCGTAGCTTGTGCAGATCCAGGTCCGCAATCAAGGTCATCTCGGTATTGGGGGTGGTTTCTGAGACCACAGCGTCGTGGGCGAAGGCAAAATCGGAGGGTGAGAACACCGCCGTTTGGGCGTACTGGATGTCGACGTTGTCCACTTTGGGCAGGTTACCGACGCTGCCAGCAATGACTACATAGCATTCGTTTTCAATGGCGCGGGCCTGGGCGCAGCGACGCACCCGCAGGTAGCCATTTTTGGTGTCGGTCCAGAAGGGCACGAACAGAATTTGCATTTCGTGTTCGGAAAGCAGCCGCGCCAGCTCCGGGAACTCCACGTCGTAACAAATCAACACGCCGATGCGGCCGAAGTCGGTATCGAAACAGCGCAAGGCATCGCCACCCTGCATCACCCAGTCGCGCTTTTCGTGCGGTGTGGGATGTAGCTTGTACTGGGATTCGATGGTGCCATCGCGGCGACACAGGTAGGCGACGTTGTACAGCTCATCATCCTCAACCACCGGCATGGAGCCGGCGATGACGTTGATGTTGTAGGACACGGCAAGGCGCGAGACCTCGGCCAGAATCTCCTCGGTGTAGCCGGCCAGGTGCCAGATCGCTTCGCTGGGGCTTTGGTCCGGCGCCAAGCCCATCAGTGGTGCGTTGAAAAACTCTGGGAACAGGGCCATGTCACATTTGTAGTCGGACAAGGCGTCAATGAAGTACTCCACCTGTTGCAGTAGTTCACCCACGTTTTGGAAATAACGCATTTGCCATTGCACGCAACCCACCCTGGCGCTGGTGCGTGGTGCGCCAATCAGGGGCGATTCCTGCGCTTCAAAATAGATGTTGTGCCATTGCAGCAAGGTGGCATAGCCATGCGACTCCTTATCTTCCGGCAGGTAGGCTTTGAGAATGCGGGTGACCTCAAAGCCATTGCTGAGCTGGAAGGTGAGAATGGGGTCGTGCAGGTCCTTGGATTTGACCTGCTCCACGTACTCCTGTGGGCTCATCTGCGCCGCATGCTCGGCATAGTTGGGTATGCGCCCGCCGGCGACAATCGATTGCAGATTGAGATTGCGGCATAGCTCCTTGCGCGCCTCGTACAGGCGGCGGCCTAGGCGCAGGCCGCGATAGTCCGGGTGCACGAAAACATCCACTCCGTACAGCACATCACCGTTAGGGTCATGGGTGCTGAGGTAAGCATCGCCGGTGATTTCATCATAGGTGTGCTTGTCGCCAAATTTGTCGTAATCCACAATCACGGAGAAGGCGCAAGCCACAACGCGGCCCTTGTCTTCGATGCAGATCTGGCCTTCGGGGAAGGTTTTGAGCTGGGCCTGAAATTTGCGCTTGGGCCAGGCTCCACCCAGGGTGGGGTAGACCAAGTTCATGAGCTCGCGTACATCGGCGTAGTCGTCGAGCAACAGATGACGGAGAGCGAGATGATGTTCTGAGTGTTCCATGCCAGGCGCCAATGAGTTGAAATAGAAGCGTGACGGAGTTCGCCGCCGACACCGCGTCGTGAGTCACTGGCCCGGCATCGATGCCACCCTGTCTATGGGTCCTCTCGACGCTTTCGCGTGCGGCGGGCGGTCCAGATCGCAACGCCGTTCCCAGGTCCAGCACCCCTAATGTAGCGTGCTTGGTGCCGCGCAGCATATTGCGCGATGGCGTGCCATGCTTAGCAGCCCCGTTGCGCCGGCTATGGAGTTGAATGAATGACTGATCACGCCATGCATCAGGTTTTTGTGACCGGTGGATCCGGCTTTGTGGGGCGTAACCTGCTGCGCCGCTTGCGCCAGGAGCGCTGCATCGTCGCTGCGCTGGCCCGTAGCGAATCAGCGGCCAATGTGGTGGCGCGTCTGGGCGCGACCCCGGCGCGTGGAGACCTCAAAGACGTGGACTTGCTGGCGCAGTCCATGGCGGGCTGCGATACCGTTTTTCATGCGGCGGCGCTGGTGGATGAGTGGGGCCCGCAACGTCAATTTGAAGAGGTGAATGTCGGCGGTACGGCCATCGTTCTCGAGGCAGCGCGGCGCGCGGGAGTGGCCTGTGTGGTGCACGTCGGCACAGAGGCCATGTATGCGGATGGGCGCTCCAGTCTAGAAAACTTGGATGAAACCCGGCCAGTGCCGCGCCGGCCCCTACCCCGCTATCCGGCCACCAAAGCGTATGCTGAGAAATTGGTGTTGGAGGCGAACTCGCCTGCCATGCGCTGCATCAGCGTGCGTCCGCGCTTGATTTGGGGCAAGGACGACACCTCCTTGCTACCTAAGTTTGTGCAGGCTGTTCAGCAGGGGCGCTTTCGTTGGATTGACCAGGGACGGGCCTTGACCTCCACGACGCACGTCGACAATGTCGCTGAAGCTTTGGTGCTGGCTGCGCGCCGAGGCCAGGGCGGGCAGGCCTATTTCATCAGCGATGGTCCCCCAGTGAGCTACAAAGAATTCTTCTCACGTTTATTGGAAACGGCCGGTGTGAGCCCCCCGAGCGGGAGCGTGCCCTTGGCTTTGGCGCAGGGCTATGCGAGGACGATGGAGGGTTTGTGGGAGTCGTTGGGCCTGCGCAGCACCCCTCCGGCGACCCGGATGCTCATTGAACTGCTGGCCAAGCCGGTGACGGTGAACGTTGCCAAGGCGGAGCAAGAGCTGGGTTATGTCCCGGTGATCAGTCGCGCCCAAGGCCTGTCGGCGCTGGGGAGTTGCGGGGGCTAGATAGATCGACCTATCGCCGACGCTGGAACCATTAAGCCTGGGTTGATATGAGGAGCCAAGAGCAAGCGCGGGGCCTGCTCTTGGCCGTTATATTCCTCAACGCCAACTGCAGAAAACTGCGGAGGGCATGGTCAATTTGTCTCCTCTTCGAAGCGGCATTACAGCAGCTCACACCTTGACCGTTTTTTTATAATATCGACAATTCTCCGTCTTGTCTCCCCTGGTGCCCCTGATTGGGGCCCAGGGCTAGACAATCATAGCGGGCCGGTGGATTGACCTCGTCCAGTGGGTTCGTGCCTAAGAGCTTGTCGATAAAGACATGCGAAGCCAGCCTACAAGCCGATGACTGGTGTTGCCCTATGCCATTACTTTGGCGCCCTGTTTTTAGATGCGCCATGAGTGGCCACTCGTAGAAATGGTGCAATATTCAGCTCAGAGACGCCTCCAGTGCGCTGGCCAGGTCTGGGTGGCGGAAGCGATAGCCACTGTTGGCGAGCGCGACGGGCATCACCTGTTGGTCGACCAACAAAATGCTGCTCATCTCACCCAGCATGAGTTTGAGTAGTGCTGCTGGTGCGGTGAACAGCACAGGCCTGCGTAATACCTGGCCCAGGGTTTTGGCGAAGTGACGTTGGCTGGCCGTCTCGGGCGCGCTGAGATTGAGTGGGCCCTGGAAGGCTTCGTCCTCTAGGCAGCGGCGAATGACCTGCACCACATCATCGCGGCTGATCCATGGCATGTGCTGCTCGCCTGGGCCGATCACGGCGCCTAAACCAAAGCGAAATGGCGGCAGCATTTTTTGTAAAGCTCCCCCTGGCCCGAGCACCACACCTAGGCGGAGCAGTACTAATCGCTGCGCGCCTAGCGCGGCGGCGGCCTGCTCCGCGGTGGCTTCCCAGTCACGGCAGAGTTGGGCCGCGAAGTCATCACCAAGCGCAGACGATTCATCCAGATTGCGCCCCGGTGCATCACCGTAAATGCCCACGGCGGAGCCATTAATCCAAACTTTGGGGGCCTGGCTCGCCGCTGCCAGATCGGCGCTGAGCTTCTGGGTAAAGGCAATGCGCGAGTCGCGCAGCGCTTGCTTGCGGCTGTTGGTCCAGCGCTGCGCGCCCAAATTTTCACCGGCAAGGTTCACCACCGCATCCAATGCGGTAGGAATGTCGTCGACCTGACGGATGGGCGTGCCAGCATGCACTTCGCTGGGTCTGGGGTCACGGCGAAAATGGAGGTAGAGCTGATGCGATTGACCCAACTCGCGCTGTAGCGCCTGGCCAATGAAGCCGCTGGCTCCGGTCAATAGAATGTTCATCGTGTACTCCTCGGTGCAAAGCCATGGTGGAGACGCTGTAGCGCAATGATGTGCTGCTCAGCGCAGGCCCACAAGTGGGTGTGGGGGGTGGGTGCAACCGGATGGCCTCCGGTGAGGCTGCCAAAGGCTGGAAGCACCAATCGATGCTGTTCCAACCAAAACACCGGCAGGCGCAGCCTTTGGCGTGCCCCCGGTTGAATTCTCGCCACGGGGTGCCAGTGGCCCCCCAGGCTGGGCTGGCTCAGATCTTCGCTAGGGTGATGCCAAAGCTGCACGCCAGACCATTGTGCGCCTTCGCGAATCAGCTCGGCCCGCCAACGCCGTGCCAGTTCTTCCGGGGCGCGGTCATGATTGCCAACCACCCAGTGCAGCTGCAGTTGTGCGTGCTGTTCCCGCCACAACTGCGCTTGAGCGATCCAACGTTGTTCAGGCTGGCGGGCGCCGCCATGGATCAGGTCACCTAATACGAGTAGCTGCTCAGCTTGCTGGTCGTGTATGAGACGGCTCAGCCGGTCCAGATCCGTTTGCGTGCCTCCTTGCGGTAGCGGGAGGCCTTGCTCGCGGAATGACGCGCCTTTGCCTAAGTGGATATCGGCCACCACCACGGCTTTGTGGGTGGGCCAGTACAGGGCGCGGTCTGGCAGCAGCAGCAACTGCTGCTCACCTAGCGTAATGCGGTGCATGGCCTATGTGGTCTCCCCTGCGGCTCGTTCCAATTGTTGCTGCATGCGCTGCAGCCTATCGGCCAAAGATTCTGTAGAGAGCTGTTGGCGCTGTGCTTCCGCATACAAAGGGAAGGCAAAGGGAGTGAGACGCTCGGGGCGTGTCCAGCGTAAGGGGAGCTGGCTTAAGCGCTTCACCGTGCGCTCTAGGCGTGGCCAGTCCAGCTCACGCAAGCGAACTTCATCGCGGGTTTGGTGTAGCAAAGGATTGTCCGGGTCGTAACGGGCGAAGACGTCGAACAGCAGCCCGGTAGACATTTGCACTTGGCGCGCACTTTTGCCACGGCCAGGATAGCCCGTGAAGACCAGGCCGGCGGCTTGGGCGATCTCCCGAAAATGGCGCTTGGCCAGCTCGGTGGCGTTCATCGCCAGCTCAATTTCCTGCTCTAGATCCTGAATGCTCAGTAGGCTTTTGAGCCACTCATGATCCTCTGGCCAGGCCGAGCTGGACAGCAGTTCCAGCCCATAATCATTGGCGGCCACGGTAATACTTCGTGGTTGGGCTTGGCTGGCACGATGGGCGAGCAGCGCGCCCAGCCCTTCGTGCACCGCCCGTCCAGCACAAGGGTACAGGCACAGATGCCAACCCTCGCGGGAGCGCAGGCTTTCTACCAATAGGTACTCCAAGCTGGGCAAGGCCGATTGCTGTTGCTGCAGCGTGAGCAAAGGCTGTAGAGCCTGGTGTTCAGGTCCTTGGACGCCTTGCTGTAATTGCGTGACGAAGGCGGCGGCCAAGGACTCCGATAAGGGCAGGCGCCCGCCGCTCCAGCGCGGCACGGCCACCCGCTTGCCGCGGGCGAGTCTGGCATAGGCCGTGAGGCCCTGGACGCGCACGAGCTCTAGAGCGCGCCCGGCGAAGAGGAAGCTGTCGCCGGGTTTGAGTCTGGCGATGAAGGCCTCTTCAACTTGACCAATGCGACCGCCCTTGGTCCAGCGCAAGGACATGGTGCTATCGGCGGCGATGGTCCCAATCATCATCCGATGACGCCGCGCCGTGGTGGCATTGCTGACCATGAGCCGGCCCTGGTCATTGCTTTGCAGCCGGTGGTACTCCGGGTAGGCGCGTAAGACCTCGCCGCCACGACCCAGAAAATCGAGCACCCAATCCCATTGCTTGCGGCCCAGCTCGGCATACGCCGGGGCTTGCTGCACTTCGGCATAGAGCTGCTCAGCATCCTGAGGCTGCCCCAGGCAGCGGGTGAGCACATGCTGCGAGAGCACATCTAAGCTGCCGGCGAGCGGTTGCCGGGGCTCCATGCGCCCTTCGGCCCAGGCTTGGCGCGCTGCTGCGAACTCGGCCATCTCTAGGGTGTGGGTGGGCACACAGAGTATCTGGCTCACGGCTCCGGGCTGATGGCCGGCGCGTCCGGCGCGTTGGACCAGGCGGGCCAAGGTGCGCGGGGAGCCAACTTGAATCACCTGCTCTACCGGGCTGAAGTCCACGCCCAGGTCTAGGCTGGAGGTGGCGACCACGCAGCGCAGGGCGCCCGTCTTCAAGCCTTGTTCGGCCGCCTGGCGCACGCTGGCGTCTAGAGATCCATGATGCAGCCCAACCTGATCCTGTAGCTCCGGCTCCGCCGCTAGCGCTTCAAACCATAGTTCAGCTTGCGCACGGGTGTTGGCGAAGAGCAGGGTAGAGCCGGCCTGAAGAAGTTTGGCTTTGACCTGATCCAACATCTTCAGGCCCAGGTGGCCCGCCCAGCTAATCCGCTGAGGGTCTTTGGGCAGCAGGGTGTGAATTTGTAGCTGCTTGCGACGCTTTGCATGAATCAGAATGGGGTTGGGCCCGACCAAGGCCTCGCCGGCTTGCTGAGCATTGCCCAGGGTGGCCGATAAGCCCCACACACGCAGGGCGGGATTGAGTTGGCGTAAGGCCGCCAGGACCAGCTGGGTTTGGATGCCGCGTTTGTTGGCGATGAGCTCGTGCCACTCATCTACGACGACGGTATCGATCTGGGTGAGTGCCGGAAGTAGATCGCCATAGGACAGCAGCAAACTGGCCGACTCTGGTGTGGTAATCAGCACTTCCGGCAGGCGTTTTCGTTGTTGCTGTTTACGGTAAGCGCTGGTGTCGCCGCTCCGTGACTGCACCTGCCAGTCTGGCCGTAGCTCGCTCAAGGGCAAGGCGAGCTCGGCGGCCAGATCCTGTGCCAGCGCCCGCAGCGGTGTAATCCATAACAGGCGCAAGCCTCCAGGCTGCACATCCTCGCGCAGGACGCAGCCCAGGCCAGCCAGTGACTTGCCATGCCCAGTGGGTGCGAGCAACAGGCCTTCCTCGCCACGGCTCCGGGCTTGCCAAACATCGCGTTGATGGTCCAAGGGCTGCCAGCCTCGCGCCAAGATCCAGGGCTCTAAGGGATGCGTGCTCACGCGGGCGCTCCGTCGAGGAGGGCTTGAAGCTGATGGAGGTGGTCGGCATCCGCGGCGGTTTTGTCTTGGCGCCAGCGGGCAATGCGTGGGAAGCGCAGGGCCAGGCCGGACTTGTGCCGTTTGGAGGATTGGATGCCCTCGAAGGCGATTTCTAGCACCTGCGCCGGCTCTACGGAGCGAACCGGGCCGAAGCGCTCGCGGGTATGCGCGCGTATCCAGCGGTCTAAGGCCAAAAACTCTTTGTCACTCAGGCCAGAATAAGCCTTGGTAACAGGCACTAGCTCGTCGCCTTTCCACACGGCCAAGGTGTAATCGGTGTGTAAGCCGGAGCGGCGTCCGTGGCCGGCTTGGGCGTAGAGGAGTACGCAATCCACGGTGTAGGGGTCTAGCTTCCATTTCCACCACAGCCCGCGTGGACGCCCTCCGCTGTAAGCGCTATCCAGCCGTTTGAGCATGAGTCCTTCGGCGCCTTCGTCGCGGGCTTGAGCGCGGATATGGGTCCACTGCGCCCAATCGGCAGCAGCTAGCGCTGGGGACAAATGCCAGGGACCGTTGTGTGCCTCTAAGAGGGCCTGCAGGCGTTGGCGTCTGTGCTGCAAAGGCTGCTCGCGTAGATCCTGGCCAGCCTCTTCCAGCAGGTCGTACACCACATAGCGCGCTGGCACCTCGCTCAGTAAGCTTGGGCTGGGGCGCTTACGGTTGAGGCGTCGTTGCAGCTGGCTGAAGTGGGCAACGCGCTGGTTTTGCCAAGCCACTACCTCGCCATCGAGAACGGTGCCGATGGGCAGGCCTTTGGCCGGCTCACAAAGGTCGGGAAAGGCGCCGTCAAGGAGCTCTTCCCCGCGCGACCACAGTCCGGTTTCCGAGCGGTGGACCAGTTGTGCGCGAATGCCATCCCATTTCCACTCGGCCAGGAAATCATCGGTAGGGCCCAGGCTTCGAGGCTCTCCATCCAGGGGGTGCGCGAGCAAGAAGGGATAAGGCGCCAACACATCTGCGCGGCCGGGTTGACTGAGCTCTTGCAGCCATTCCGGGTGCGGGCGAATTCGGCCCATGAGTCTGGCCGCTATGGCGCCAGCGTCTTCGTCAAAAAATTCAGCCAGGGCATGCACGACGCTTTGCCGAGCCACGCCCACGCGTAAGCCTCCGGTAAGCAGCTTGTGAAACACCAGTCGTTCGCTGTTTGGAAGCTCGGCCCATATCTGCTCTATGCGCTGATCCTGTTCGGCGGCGTTGAGGCGCGCCAACTCGGGGAGCCCTTCTTCTAGCCAGTAACTCAGAGGCCGTGACTGCGCCGCCTCGGCCGGGGGCAGCAGAAGTGCCAAGGTCTCCGCGAGGTCGCCAACATGATGGTAGCTTTCGTCAATGAGCCAACTGGGCAGGCCGCAAGCTCGAGCCGCCAGGGCGCGCAGACGGCTGCCGCTGATGCTGCGTCGCGGGCGATACCCACAGAGCACAGCCAGCCCATAGCTGGCCTCATCCTCTGGGGTATGCCGCAGAAAGTCGACAATAGCGGCTCGCTTATGCTGCGTTTTGGTGCTGGCATCTAGCGCGGCGTACAGTGCGGCGAAGGCTTTCATCCGTCGTCCTGGGCATTTCGCGCGACCTGATGCAGGGCGGCAATGTCGCGGCCTTGTTCACGCATCCAGCGGGTGAGTGCGCTGCCGTCACCATGGGTGAGTAGGGTGCGCTGAGGATTGATCTCCTCAATGGTTTGGATAAGCGCCGGCCAGTCGGCATGGTCGGAGAGCACAAAGCCGCGATCGAAGCCCCGTCGCCGTCGGTTGCCCCGCAGCTGCATCCAGCCGGAAACAAATCCGGTGGATACACGATTGAAGCGCCGCATCCAGGGTGTGCCTACGGCACTGGGGGGCGCCAGCACCAGGGCGCCGCTAAGGTCTGTGCCCTTGACCGGGACGGGGGCGGCCTGGGCCATCTGCACCCCAGATTCCCGGTAAATCTGGGTGAGCGGCTGCATGGCGCCATGCAGATAGATGGGGCGCTCCGCACCTAACATGCCCTGCAAGATCCGCTGGGCCTTGCCGAGGGCGTAGCAGCACAATACGGCCGCTTGTCCGCGTTCGGCGCAATCGTCCCACCACTGGTGGATCTGAGCAAAGACCGTGCTCGGCTCTGGCCAGCGGTAGACCGGCAGTCCGAATGTCACTTCGGAGATAAAGGTATGCGCATGGACTACTTCAAAAGCTGTACAGGTGGGGTCGGATTGGCGCTTGTAGTCTCCGCTAACCACCCAGACCTCACCCTTGTGCTCTAGGCGAACTTGGGCAGAGCCCAAGATGTGCCCAGCCGGGTGCAGACTAATCCGCACCCCCTGTATAGAAATGCCTTCACCGTAGCGAAGTGCTTGCCCAGTGGTGCTTCCCAGGCGATGTTGGAGCAGGGGCCAGGACTCCTGACTGGCCAGAATATGCTGGTGTCCGGGGCGGGCATGGTCGGCATGGGCGTGCGTAATGATGGCTTTATCGACGGGGCGCCAAGGGTCTATGTACAGATCTGCCGCAGGGCAGTACAAACCATGGTCAGACAGCGTTAACACAGGCATTATGCACACACAATGGATTTTGGTCTTCGGGTGTTCGCGTCCGTTGAGTGTAGACCCTTACCCCCGCTTTCTGTACACCTTGTGTCCATATTTCACAGACGGCAGGCATAAAAAAGGCCGCGGTGTTACGGGAGGAGGGGCCACCGCGGCCTTGGGTGTCGCCGGGGGTCGGCGACGAGTTGCGCTGACGGGTCAGTCAGCGCGGGGGAGGGACTCGGTTGTCGGTTTGTTTTCTTCGACTTCGTAGGCAGAATAGCGCACAATATATGGACAGTCAACACCAAACGTGGACAAAACATGAAAAAACTTCCGGAAGAGGAATCGTCCATGGCGAATGAGCAGTCGTACCGGATCGGCGCGGTCGAGAGACTCACCGGCATTGCCGCGGTCACGATCCGTATGTGGGAACGCCGTTACAAGGCTGTGGAGCCATATCGCACGCCGGCGAATGGGCGCTTGTATAGCCGTGCTCAGGTGGCCCGCCTGGCTATGCTGAAGCAGCTTGTGGATGCCGGCCATGCCATTTCTACGGTAGCCAGCTTGAGTGATGTGGAGCTGGGGCAGCGCTTGGCAGGGTTGCCGGACTTTCGGCCAACACTCAGCGGCCCTGTAGGCGCGGTTGTTGTAGGGCCTCACCTGGGTATGGAATGGCCAGAGTCTGGCGCCAGCGATTCCAACATGACAGTGGCCTGCCACGTCACCCCCGAGGCCGCTTTGGCAGCGCCTCCGGAAGTGGCTGATGTGTTGGTGGTTGAGCTGACCATCATCACTCCAGATAGCGCTCAGCTGATCCGCCGGTTAGCCGAGCATGTGTCGGCGACGACGGTGATGGTGATTTACCAGTTTGGTAACTCCGAAAATTTGGCGCAGTTACATCGTGCTGGTGTTCACACTGTGTCGGCGCCTGTGCGGGTGGCTGAGCTGCAAAAAATGTTGCCGGCATTAGTGAACGCCACTCCAGCAGCCGTTGATTCCAGCATGCCGGACCCGGCGGGGTTCTTGAAGGAGCCGCCGCCGGCGCGTCGATTTACAGACCTGGAGCTGCGGCGCTGGGCTGGTCAGGCCCGCTCGGTGCAGTGCGAGTGCCCCGAGCACTTGGCTGCACTCATTACTAAGTTGTCCGCGTTTGAGTCTTACTCCCGTGATTGTGAGTCGCGCAATCCCACAGATGCGGCGGTTCACACACTGCTATTCCATACCACAGCGCGTGCCCGGCGCATGATGGAAGATGCGCTGCATCACCTCATTGAGCATGAGTTTGGCAAGGGTGCAGCCGAGCCGGACGGCGACTGAGCGCAGCCAGCAGATGATGGCCGGCGCTAATTCTGTTTAGCGTCGGCCTTGTTATTCGGATTGGCGCGCCCCAATCACTTGAGAGCCTGCCTGCCTTCACCTCAGCTGGCTTTACTCCAGCTCTGCCGTAACGACCGCGCCTGGTCTTGAATGGCATCACGAGTGCTGTCATCCAGCCGTTGCAGATTCCGTAGCTGCATTTTGAGTCGGGGATGCTGGGCAAAGCGCTGTTCGTGGCGCGCTAAAAAATCCCAGTACAAGGTAGTGATGGGGCAGGCTTTGGCGCCCACTTTGAGTTTGGGGTTGTAGCGACATTGGCTGCAAGCATTGCTCATGCGGCTTATGTAGGCGCCGCTGGCGATATAGGGCTTACTTGCCAGAACACCGCCATCCACAAACTGGCTCATGCCCAAGGTATTGGGCAGCTCCACCCACTCCACCGCATCCACATAAACGGCCAAGTACCATCCATGGACCTCGTGCGGTCGAACTCCAGCTAGTAGGCAGAATAAGCCGGCGATCATGAGCCTTTGAATATGATGCGCGTAGCCATATTTCAGGGTTTGCTCAATCGCATCTTTGAGGCAGACCATATCGGTGTCGCCGGTCCAGAAGAACTCCGGTAGCGGCAGCTCGGCCTCCAGGTGGTTTTCCTCTCGCCACTGCGGCATGCGTAGCCAATAAAGACCGCGCACATACTCGCGCCAGCCCAAAATCTGACGGACGAAGCCTTCCACGGCATTCAGCGGCGCCTTCTTTGCATCTAGGGCCGCCGTGGCAGCTTCAATGACTTCACGCGGGTGAAGCAGATGGAGATTAAGAGCGGCCGCGATACGGCTATGGTATAGCCAGGGCTCGCCGGTCCAAATTGCGTCTTGATACTGCCCAAACTGCGCCAGCCGATGCTCGACGAAATCCTCCAGGGCTTTGAGCGCATCTGAGCGTTGCACTGGCCAGTCAAAGTATTGGGTCTGGCCGGGATGCTCGGCATAACGTTCCTCGACCTCTTTGATGACTTGCTGGGTGCAGTCATCAGGCCTAAATGTGATGGGTTCGGGTAATTCACCAGGGCCTTGCTTGCCGAAGCTGTCGCGATTGTCGGCGTCGAAATTCCATTGTCCGCCACGGGGCTCGCCGTCATCTTCCAAGAGTACGCTGTGCTCGCGCCGCATCTCCCTGTAGAAGAACTCCATGCGATAGGTCTTGCGCCCTTCGGCCCAATCATTGAAGCGCTCTAAGCTGCAAAGAAAATGCGGATCGTCGCGCTCTACCAATGGCAGAGAGTGCTCCTCTACGGCTTCGATGATGCTGTGTCGTAAGTCGTAATCACCAGGCTGGGTGAGGTGTACGCAATCGGGCTGGAGGCTGTTGAGATCCTTGGCCAGCTGCTGGCTGAGGTCAGGGCAGTCGCGGCGATAAATCAGACTGTGCTGGTCGTCTTCTAGTTCTTGGGCGAAGTGGCGCATAGCCGCCAAAAACATCACCAGCCGAGCTTTATGGGACCAGGCGCGCGTGGCTTCACTATGGGCTTCGCACATCCACAGCAGGTCTTCGCCTTTGCGGTAGTCGCTCGGTAAGACACTGTCCAGAGCCAGCTGGTCGCCAAGGATGATAATCAGGCGTTGGGGCTTAGCCACGGCGACAGCGCTCCGAGCAATATTTGACCTGCTCCCAGTCACGTGCCCACTTCTTGCGCCAGGCAAAGGGTTTGCCGCAGCGCTGGCAATCTTTGTGCGGGAGATGCGGTTTGCGGTGCGCCATGCTTACCACGCAATGGGCTTGCCGGCCCAATCTAAATAAGCAAGCTCAGCGCAATCGCCGTGTTGTTCAAGCACCTCCAAGAAGTATCTCGCCGCCTGGTGGCTGCTGAATAGCTTGTTTGCTTTGACATTGCTCTGGAAGGGCTTGGATAGATCGGTGTCAACCGTTCCGGGGTGGTACAGCAAAGGTGTGCAGCTGGGGTGCGAACGGCGCAGCTCGTGGGCCAGGCAGCGCCAGCCCATGTTCAAGGCCGCCTTAGCGCAGCGGTAGCTATACCAGCCCCCCATGCGGTTGTCGCCAATGCTTCCTACGCGGGCAGAGATGGCAGCGATACGCGTGGGCTCCCGCCGTGACAGTAACGGTAATGCCGCTTGGGCTAAGAGTAGTGGGGCCAAGGCGTTAACCTGCATCAGCTTGCTGAAGTCTTCTGCGCGCAGCTGGCCGAGGCGTCGTTCAGGGCTGGTGTCTGCATCATGTAGTAAGCCACTGCAAATGAGTAACTGCTGCAGCCTTTGTTCGCGCTCATTGAGGGTGTCGGCGAGTGTTTCAAAGGCCTGTGTGATGCTGGCGGGGTCGTAGAAGTCGAGTTGTAACCAGTGTTGCTGCAGCTGCGATGGAGGCTGCGTGGCGCGGCCGGCTCCGTAAACGACTTTGTCTAGTGTTTGCAGCTGCTCCGCGACCGCACTGCCAATACCGGAGCTGGCGCCAATGACAAGGGTGACTGGGGTCATAGGCCGCCCTCCGGTTGTAGTGCCGCCTGTTGGGCGTGGCTCAGCCACTGCTGCAGGTTGCGAGCGAATTCGGGTTTATCGTCATCGGCGAGGATGCGGCCCACTTCCACGCTCTGGCCCGCGTAAGTAATCAGGACTTTGCCGTGGGCAGTGGGCCCTGCGGGTGGCTGGTAATGGCTGCGCGCCCAGGCCAGCGGGCAGTGCCAGGCTGACTCGGGTTTGCCACGACCTTTCTCAATAAACAGCTTCCCCGAATCGCTGCGTATGACCTCGCGGTAGGCATTATCACGCAGGGCAAAGTAGAGCCCCGCGGCCAGGCAGCTCATTTCTAGCCCGGCAAAGGGCAAAACGATCCAGTAGCCTAGGACGGCCAAAGTGCCCGCAATCGTGAAAGAAATGGCGCACATGCCGCCCAAAATCCATGCGGCCTGTTGCTGATTGAGCGAGGCATTGGGGCGTACGACAATCTGCGAAGGAGGCATATCTACTCCGGAAAGAGGCTAAGTTGGCGGCTGGCCGCAGACGGCTTAGGCGGCTGGCGGCGCTGGCCGCGCATGCTGCGGCTCATGCCACTCGCCTGCGAACCCAGCTGCGCCTGGAGGGCGCGCGCTTCTTGGGCAAAAGCAGCGCCACTGCGTAGTCCTGCCCGTCGTTGCCGGGCCGCTCTAGCGAGTAGGCTGTGGTCACCAATCCGGCTGGGGTATCCGGCAGGGGGGTGGCCCGCCTTCCAGGGCTGGTGGCGCAGGGCGGGGGGGAGCGAGGCGAGTTCTGGTACCCACTGGGCGATGAAACTTGCCTCTGGGTCTTGGTCCAAGCCCTGCTTGATGGGGTTATACATGCGGTAAGTGTTGATGCCGGTCGTGCCCGATTGCATCTGCACTTGGGGCCAGTGAATGCCGGCTTCGTAGTCGCAGAAAATTCGCGCCAAGAGCACACCTGACTCGCGCCAATGAATTCCCAGGTGGTAGCTGGCGACGCTGACCAGCATGGCGCGCATACGGAAATTGATCCAGCCGCTGTGCCGTAGCGAGCGCATACAGGCATCCACAAACGGCCATCCAGTTTGACCCTGCACCCAGCGGTTAAGCGCATCCTGAGTGACTGGTTCCGGCGCTAGAGCATCGTAAGCAGAGTGCATATTGCGCTGCTCTAAATGCGGGGCTGTTTCCAGCTTTTGAATGAAGTGGCAGTGCCAATGCAGGCGCTTGTCGAAGCTGCGTAAGCTGGCGCGCCAACGTCGCTGCGCAGGGTCATCTGGATCGAGATTTTGCAGGCGCTCGCGGCTGCGGTGGACAATTTCACGCAGCGATAAGCTGCCCACGCTCAAAGCCAACGACAAGCGGGATGATGCCCGCTGCGCACTGATAGGGCTGGACATACCGCCGCGGTAGCTGTGTCCATCCTGGTGCAGAAATTGCTCCAGGCGTTGCAGGCTGGCCGCCCTTCGAGAATCCTGCTGTGTAGTCGGAAGCTCGTCTTGAGCGCAAAAGTCGATGTCCTGTAATCGCGGTAAAGGGTCGCCCGGTGGAGGCGGCTGGCCTTGCCATGTAGGCTGCGCGAGTGGTTGCTCGGTCATCAGCGCTTCCCACTGACGCGCCCAGCCTTGGCGCCGGCGCATGCCGCGCACAACCCCAAATTGGCGCGGCTGAGTCCAGGTCATGCCTTGATTTCGGCACCATTGACTCACGCTGCGGTCACGGCTGTATGTCCACTGCGAGTCCGTTTCCTGGTGGCTGTAGAGCGTGAAGGCGCCAAATTGGCGGCGTAGCTCATCCAGAGCTTGCAGGATGGGTGCGTGCCGTACCCAGCCCGGGCGTTGCATCGCCCTGAGGCTTTGCAGCAAGTCTTCTGCGGCCTGTCGCCATAAGGCGTAATGCCGGGGGCTGCGGTCTGATTGGCGCCAGTATTCCGGCTCAATAACAAGCACCGGTAGCACGCGCGGGTGAGCACTTGCTGCTGTGACAGCGGCATGGTCGTACAGGCGGAGGTCGCGCTTAAACCACAGCACGGCCAGAGAGGTGTGCACGGCTACTTCTGCAGGCTGGCTTCGATCGCGCGGCGAAGCTGCGCATCCTGCGGGGCAACGGACGATGCAAAGCCTTGCACACCTTCGGCGGTGACGAGGTACTTATGAAAATTCCAGCGGGGAGCGCTGTTGCTAGCGCTGGCAAGCTTACGAAACAGGGGATGGGCCGTGTCTCCCCGGACATCGACTTGGCTGAACATGGGGAAGCTCACCCCAAAATTCTTGAAGCAGACCTCGGCTGTCTTGTCGGCTTTGGCATGTTCTTGCCCTCCAAAATCGTCGGAAGGAAAGCCAAGCAATCGCAGGCCTCGAGGCCCGTAGGTTTGATGTAGTTCCTGCAGTCCAGAAAACTGCCCCGTGTAACCACACATCGATGCGGTGTTCACAATCATGATTGCGCGCGCATCTTCGAAATAGTCGCAGAGTGCCCCCTTGGATTCGCTGGCTAACAACTCTGGAGGGGCTTGAATATCGGCGCAAGCCGCAAGACGCGCATCGTCTGCGCGAGAGCTGGCGCCGCTCAGGGCCAAGCCCATTCCAAGCAGAGTGAGTGTCGCGCGGCGAAAAAACGTGGAGGGCATGAGGTCACTCCAAGGATGGACGTAGAGCTGAAAATATAGCCCGCCACTCCGCAATGTTCAATAGATGTACACATATATTGATTGCCGTTCATTAAATGTATAGGTATTCTGCAGGTCTGCTTGTACAGCTCAGCTCCCCATGCGTACGGGATTATTTCTTTTCGGCCAAGACCTTCGTCTCGATGACCATCCGGCCTTAGGCAGCCTCGCTGCCCGAGTGGACCGCTTGCTGTGTGTTTTTGTGGTGGACCCGTTGTGGTTCAAGCCAGGGTGGTGTCAGCGCCCGAGCCTGGGGCCACACCGCTGGAAGTTTCTCTACGAATCCCTGTTGGATCTGCAGGCGGACTTGCAAAGCCAAGGTCAACAGTTGGTCGTGGTCTGGGGAGATCCTATCGTTGAGGTTGGCGCTTTGATCCAGCGCTGGGGTGTGACCGATGTTGCGCGTTCCGCACATCCTGGCGTTTACGAAAACCGCCAGTGGCAGGAGCTTCAGCAAAGGTTCGGCGAGGTCCGGTTTAGCCAAGCACATACGGCGACTCTGTTTAGTCCGGAGCGCCTGCCCTTCGCATTGGAAGACTTGCCAGGGCATTTTTCGCCATTCAGGCGCAAAGTTGAAAAGCGCGCCCAGGTGCGGCCACCTGAAGCGATGCTGAGCCAACTGCCGGCCATGGTCAGTGATGATCTGCCACGCGAATGGCCCAAAGAGCTGCCAAAGGTGGACTTCGACAAGGCGGCCGACTGGGTGGGCGGTAGCCGCATGGGCAACATGCAGCTCAACGAATTTCTTTTTCAGACGCATGCCGTACAAAGCTACAAAGAGACACGCAATGCCTTGGATACTCCTTTGGCAAGTTCCAGGTTGTCGCCATGGCTGGCCAATGGCTCATTGTCGGTGGCGAGGGTTGCAGCAGAGCTGGCTCGCTACGAGCAGGAAGTCTTGGCGAATGAATCAACGTATTGGCTGTTCTTTGAGCTGCTATGGCGGGAGTACTTCCAGTGGTACGCATGGCGGCATGGTCAGCGCTTATTTGCCTTTGCAGGTGTGCGTGAGCAACGTCCTATGACCAGTCACTACGCGCAGCGGCTACGCGCCTGGGAAGCCGGTGAGACCGGTTATCCCATCGTCGATGCCTGTATGCGCCAGTTGGCGACGACCGGCTGGATGTCGAATCGTGGGCGGCAACTGGTCGCTAGCTGCTTCGTCCATGAGCTTGAGCTGGACTGGCGCTTCGGTGCCACTTGGTTTGAGCAGCAATTAGTGGACTACGACCTGGGCAGTAATTACGGTAATTGGCAGTATTTGGCAGGGGTCGGCGCCGATCCCCGCGGCCATCGGCGCTTCGACCTTGCTAAGCAAACTCGCATGTACGACCCGAATGAAGAATTCATCCGCAAATGGGGCTCGGCTGAGGTGGTGCCCCTCAACGCGGTCGACGCGGCTGACTGGCCTTATTCGTCATGAGTGCCCACATGGCTGATGTTCTCATCGTTGGAGCTGGCGTATCTGGTCTGGCCGCCGCCGAGGTCTTCTTGGATCAGGGCTGGCGGGTGAGGATGGTCGATAAAGCGCGCAAGGCGGGTGGACGCTGTGCAACCCGGCGTCTGCAGCCGGCCGCTGACTCGGCTTGGTTCGACACGGGGGCTCAGTACTTCACGGCGCGGGACCCCAGCTTCCAGGCTTGGCTAAGGTCCTGGATCAAGCAGCGCCGAGTGGATCAATGGCATGCCCAGCTAGGCCGTGGTGCTCCCGGTATTGCTGTTGCTGTTGAGGATGGCCAGCAACGCTACGCTGGCGTCGGGGGAATGAATGCTTGGCTGACTGCTTGGACACAGCAGCTTCAGGCGAAGGGCTTGGAGCTGTTCTGTCAAACCAAGGTGACGCGTATAGAGCGTCTTGCCGAGTCGGTAACGGTCCACTGTGAAGATGGAAGAACCTGGACTGCCCCACAGGTGGTAGTGACCGCGCCGGCCCAGCAAAGCCGTGCCTTGCTCAGACCCAGCCCAGAATTAGCGCCATGGCCCAGCCTGGGGCCATGCCTTGCGATCACCGTACTGGCTCGCCCTCCTTGGGCGTGGGATGGCTTGTTTTCCCCGCATCCAGACATAGCTTGGATGGCGAGTAACAGCACCAAGCCTGGAGCGATTGATACCAGCGACCCCGTGTGGACAGTGCATGCTGGGCCTGAGCTGAGTACCCGGGCCTGCACTGATCAGGAGGCTGCGGTTGCGGAATTAGAAGCCATCGTTGCTGATGTGATGCAGGGACCGATCAGCACCCAACATGTGCATCTTTGGCGTTATGCCACTGCGCCACGCGAGGTCTATGCGCAAGGGTTTTGGCAAGATCCTGCCAACAGTGGAATCTTCTTGGCAGGGGATTGGCTTTGCGGCGGCCGCGTCGAAGGGGCTTGGCTGAGTGGATGTGCGGTGGCGCATGCCTGCACCAAAGCCTTAGTCGTCGCTTAAAGCTCGGAAAGCCCCGCCTCAAGGCCGGCATTCATCATCCGCCAGACTGGTGGGGTGCTGTTAATTGCGGGGTAAGACCAACTCTGCGCACAGCCGGCCTTCGTTTTGACGACTCGTCAAGCTGGCATCTAAGCGCTTTTGGGCATATTCCGCGACCACTGACAAACCTGCGGCGTCGCGATCGCGGGGTTCCTCAGAGCTATCATCGGCATGCGGTGCACAAATATGGATACGCAACTGCTCATCATGGGCTTCGACGGAAATATGTAAGGTGCCCTCGGAAAAGCAGCGCCGGCTTTGGGTTTCAAAAGTCTTGAGCATGCTCACCAAAATGGCGCTGAGGCTGCCGGCGTGGGTAACCAGATCGATACTATCTGCGCAATCGAGTTGGGTGTTCTCCCAACGTAAATCCCAGAGGTCAGCGAGATTGAGTACTAGGGCTTGTAAAAAGGGCCGCAGACGAATGTGCCGCATGGGGTCGTTGGCATAGTCGTCGCACATGCTGGCGAACCGGTCCAGGGCCGAGGTGAAGTTGCGCATGTCTTCCGCAACCAAGTGGAGGCGCTCTTCTAAGGAGGCCACTCCCGGGTTTGCAGCATCTTCTAGTGCATGATCGAGCCCATCTTGAATACGCGTACTCGGGCGACGGATCAGGTTCGGTAGCCGGCGTAAGAGCTGGTTGCCCAAAGTGATGCCCACAGGGCTGGAGGCGCTGTCGGCCTCGACACTGACATCGCTGAACAAGGTTAAGCCCTGAAATGCCTTTAAGGCCTCGCGCTCGGCTTCTTGAGCGCGTTGCCGGGATAACACTTCATTTTGTAGGCGCTGGTTGATGCGTTTGAGCTCCCGCTCTTGTTCGCGGCGTTGGGCAATCTCCTGCTCAAGCTCCTCTGCACTACGCAAGGACAATAAGCGTGGGGTGATTTTCAATAAGGCCGCGGCGGTCGCCAGTGAAATCACCCCAGTGATGACCTTGAGTAAGCCCTCAATGCCATACACCGGCTGCCAGATTGTGATGATTCCAAAAATATGTGTGATTCCACAGCTCAAAATAAAGGCTGCGAACATCAAGCCTAACCACCAGTACTTGCGCATGGTTTCGCCGCTTTCCTGGCGCTTGGACACGAAGTACAAAATGGAAGTCGGGATCGAGAAATACGCCACGGCAATCATCACGTCGGCAATGACGTGGGTCCATAGCAGGCTGGGCAGCCAGCGCAGGCAATACCCGTGCGGCATCGACTGAAAATTAAGTAGGTTTGAAAACAGATCCACGGGCGTATCTCCAGTTAGGACTCAATCCTTGTCCCAACTCAGTGAGTCTTCCAAAAAGCTGGAAAAGCTGGCTCGCTCCAGCGGTTTGGTTAAAAAGCCCATGACGCAGCCATGTTCAGCAGCGCGACTGCGGTCGCGGGCATCCTGTGATGAGGTCACCATGACCACCCGTACGATGTTGGGGTGTTCGCTGTTTTCCCATTGCTGGAGGAATTCAAAGCCATCCATGACCGGCATGTTGATGTCCAGCAGCACCACACAGCGTTTACCGCTCCAACGATGCTGGAGGATCTCCAGGGCTTGGGCTCCATCTGCGGCTTCAGCGATGGACTCGCTGGCATAGCCAATCTTTTTGAGCAGGTGCGTATTCAAAAAGCGGTCTGCTTCATTGTCATCAACTACCAAGAAGCACACATCGGTACTCATGCCGCATCTACCTCGACCGGGTATTCCGGCCATTCAATTTCAAACAAGGTGCCATCGGGGTCGGAATGCACACGCGCGGTTCCACCCATGTTTTCCACGTTCTTGCGCACGATATAGGTGCCAAGGCCAGCGCCGCCGGCATGGGTACTGTGGGCGCGGAAGAACAAATCGAAGACTCGGCCACGCGCGTTTGCGGGGATGCCAATGCCGTTGTCACGCACGCGCAGCGTGACCCAGGAATCCACGCGCTCTACCGTAATTTCCACCATGGGGTTGTCGGCATTGGGGTTGCGGAATTTGACCGCATTGGAAATGAGGTTGAAAAGAATTTGTTCTAGGCGTGTGGGTTTGGCTAATACCGTTGTGCCCTCGGGGATGGGCAGGCGCAGCTCCACTCGGGCCTCTGTTTGCACGCGCAGAACACGCGCAAATAGGCTCTTGGCGAGCTTGCGAATGTCGATGCGTTGATAAGCCTCGTTGCTCAGGTCCGACTCACACAGCTCAAATATGGATGAGATGACCTGAATTTGCTGATTGACCATCGCATCAACGCGCTCGAGGCTGGGGTCTACCGCATCGGCGTTGTTGTCGCTGAGGTCATCGCGGGCCATCAACACTAAGCCCTGAATGGTCTTCAGCGGGGCTACCAGATCATGCGAGACGCGGTAGTTGAACTGAATTAATTCTTCGTTGCGCTTTTTCAGCTGTGACTTGGACTCGCGCAGGTCTGCCGTCATCTTTTGAGCCAGATTCACTGCGCGAGCATTGGAGTTCACCAATATGAGAAACACCCCCAATAGCAGCAGGTCGACCGTGATGCCGCCAATCAAAATCGTCGTCGGCAGGCTGGACTGAGCACGGCTGCGAAACTCGAGGTTGGAGCGAATATCAAATACCCACTCCCGCCCGTACAACTGCACGCTGGTTTGGGTCTCAAACATTGGGGCGGGGTCAAAGGTTGCGGTGTTATCCGCAGTTTCTGCGTACAAGTTGGTGCCCGAATCCCGCAGGCTAAAGGTGACCAAGCGTTTGGTGCTGGCCAGCGTGCCGGCAATCAAGTCCTTGACAACAAAGGGGGCATAAACAAACCCTCGGTCTTGGCGGGGCTCTTCAGGAGTATCGTCAACGGGAATATTGAAGGGGACAAAGAGCAAAAACCCCGGTGTTTCCTCGGCGTCTTGGACCAAGACGATGGGGCCGGTCATCTGCGGAGTGCCAGTCTCCAGCGCGGCCAGAGCAGCCGTTCGACGGTTCTTCTCAAAGGCGATATCGAGGCCAATCGCTTCCCGGTTTCCGTCTAAGGGCTCTAGTAACAAAATGGGAAAGTGCACCCCATGTTGGTGCTTGGGGTAGATCTCGACCCGCTCAAGTTCGGGAAACTGCTCAGCGAAGCGTTCCTCCAAACGCGGCAGCTCCTCTGGCTGGGCGGAATAGATGACGCCGATGCCATTAATCCCGGGGTAGCGCTCAAGCAAGTTCATGGTTTGGGCAAAACGCCGCCAGTCCGGCCGGGTGAGGCCGCGGCTGCGCTTGATGATTTCCAATGCGCCCACACCAGACCACAAGGCGTTCTCGTACTTTTCCATACGCTCGCGCAGCTGGGTGCTCAGGCGTTCAGCCTCCACCTCAAACATTTTGGCGTGCTTTTGTTGCTGCTGGTTACTGGAGATGTACCAGGCCAAAATGGTGAGTAACAAAGAGGCGCCGAGCACCAGCCAATGCACGAAGTGCAGCCGAGTGTGGGTCACTTCGCCCGCGAGGTCCTGCATCAAGGCGCCTCGGCTTTATACAGTTCCAACCAGATCGTGGTGCCGCCCTGGCTATTCTTCTCGACCCAAATGGTGCCGCCATGGCGTTCGACGATCTTGCGACAAATCGAGAGGCCCATACCGGAGCCTGGGAAGCGCTTATTGTCGGAGTGCAGGCGCCGGAATAGCTCAAAGACGTCCTCGGCCATATCATCTGGAATGCCTACGCCATTGTCGTGGACCCCAATGACGATTCTGTCGTCACTGCCGTCGTCACTGCCGTCGTCGATGCTAAGAGCGATCTCACAGGGCTGATCCTCACGGCGAAACTTGATGGCATTGCCCAGCAAGTTTTGGAATAGCTGGATCAAAGCACTTTGATTGCCCTTCACCCAAGGCAGCGAAGCTGGGGTGTCGATCTGGGCAGAAGATTCTTCAATGGCGGCATGCAGTTGCGCCAAGGCGTTCTTGAGTACCTCACTCAAGTCCACCGGGTCGTCCTCCAGCTCTACTCTAGACGCACGCGAAAACTGCAGCAGGCCACTAATAAGCTCCTGCATTTGGGTGGCTCCAGTATCAATGAAGCCCAGGTATTGACGGGCATCATCACTCACTTCGTCGCCGCACTCGGCCTGCAGTAGCCGGACGAAGCTGGTGAGGGTGCGTAGCGGAGCTTGCAGGTCATGAGACACCGTGTAGGCAAACTGCTCTAGGTCGCGATTACTGGCTTGCAGGCGCTGGTTAAATTCATCCAGGCCACGCTGGCGTTGTTCCTCGGTGCGTTGGTCGGTGAGCAACACGGCGTATCGGGTGCTCCCGCAGGGCTCCAAAGCTTCGATCCTGGCGGACACTGGACGGTCTTGCTCGGTGGCTAACGAATGGGCGAGTACCGCGCCCTCCGCCACACTTTGGCCGGCAACGACGGCGCTGAGTTGGGTCTGTAGTTGAGGGTCGAGGTCGTTCAGACTGAGTTCGGTCAGGGTCTCCCGCTCCCGTTCGCAAATCACGGCAGCCCCAGGGCTGGCGTAGCGTATATGCCCCCGGTCATCAACGATAAGTAGCCCCTCGCTAAGCTCGGGAATAGGCGGTAGGGGAGAGTTGGTCATGGTAGTGCTCAGTCGTTTCCAGTCGGTCGCATGGTGCGCAGTTCTTGACGCAGATCTGCGAGCTCCTCTTGGAGGTTGAGATAGCGTTCTTCCAGCATCAAACGTTCGCGCCGCCAGTTCTGGTCTTCCCCGCCTTCGGTCCTCGGCTTGGCCAGGATGCAGGCGCCAATCAGGCCGCCCAGCTCATCACGTAAGGGAGCAATAGTGATGATGACCGGGACTTTGGCCGTGTTGGCATGTTCAAACTCCGTGTTCAGGTCACGCACAATCCGGCCCCGGCGAATGGCCGACAGGATGAACTGCGCCGAGGCGCGCTCAGAGCTGGGGAACAGTTCGGTAAAGTTTTTGCCAATGATGTCGGTCGCGGGAATGCCAATGAAATCAGCAATGGCATAGCTGCAGTTGTGAATTTGGCCGTCAAGGTCTTGGCTGAACACGGCGTCGCGTGTGGCTCCAAGAATCAAGTCCAGCACCTGCATGGCTTGATGAGCCCGGCGCGATTCTTCAGCGTCTGTCAGGCCCCACTCAGAGCCCGAGTCGCGCAAGCTGCGCGGATGAATTTCCACGCGGCGGTATTTGCCGTCGGGGAGGAGCAGAGGAATCTTAATGGGGGAAATGTCGTCCCGGGCGTGGCGAAGAGATTGCACCAGTTCGTCGCGACGGTTGTCGGGCGCTAGGTCCAAGAGACTTCGCCCCTGCATTTGCTCGCTGGTCCAATGCAGTAGGGCCACACAATGCTCGTCCCAGTCAACCAGCTTGAACTCTGGATCTAGCTTGAAGCGTCCACGCGGATTGATGGTTTCCAAGTTGGGATGGTCGCTGTCGCTGGCCGAGCTTGTCGCGTCTTGTAGAACGGGGTACAGCTCTTCGCCTTGGCCTAAGGGGCGCTTCACAATGTAAGCAAAGGCGCCGGTTTTCACCGCGTTGGCAGCCGTGCGCTCATCTTCGATGCCGGAGAGGACCACAACCGGCAGCTTGGGAGCCACGTGGTGCAGGCGGCGCAGATTATTGAGTCCCCGACCATCTGGCAGATTCAAATCCAACAGCGCACAATCAAACTCGTCGTCCTGCAGGTGTTCAATGCCGCTAGACAAATCCAGGGCATGGGTAATTTGAATGGGCTCGCCGGCCGGCGCCTCACTCTCTAATTGCTTGCGAATGATGACCGCATCTTCTGGGCGGTCTTCAATAATTAACACCTTCATGTCTGCTTCCTCGAACGGCGAAGGGACGACGCGTAACGGCCCGGACTCCTGCATTATGCGTTCCGTGCCGATCAAGAAAAGGTGAAGCGTCAAAAAACCGTGGCCTTACGTTAACAGGCCTTTGATCCATCTCCTACCATCGATTCCTTCAGGAGGCCGCCATATGTCATTTTTGCAAGAAGAGATCCCCGCCGAATGTCCTTACTGCGGGGAAGTCATCACCTTGCTGGTGGATGGAACGGCCGGCGCGCAGAGTTATATTGAGGATTGCTTTGTCTGCTGCAGACCCATCGTGGTGCAGGTGGAGTGGGATGCTGACGATGATTGCGTTCTGCGTGTCGCGCAAGAGGATGACTGCTAAGCCGCGGCATGAGCATGACGAAGACGTCGACTAGCCGAGTGCACATCGATGGTTCTGGCCCCGTGCCTCCGTCATGATGGTGACGAAGTCTTGACGCTGCCGCTGCAGTGAAAATTGACGGTGCGATGAGTGAGGGTGCCGTAGAGCCTCAGCCCGCGGATGAGCGGGGCTGTGGGCTTAACCGGGATCGCTGGCACGCAGAGGTTGGCGAGCCCGCTCGCGACACCGCTCATAAGCGTCGCGGTCAGCTTCATTTTCACAGCTTTGTACGCGCCATTCAGCAGTGCCTTGATAGACCTGCTGGCTGCTGCACCCTGCACATAGTGCCCCGAGACAGAATAGGCCCACAGCGCGTTTGAGCTGGCGAGCTAGTCGATGAAACAGCAATGGAACGGGCATCACAATGGTTGGTCTGAACACAAACACCCCAAACAATACGAGGACACGATGACAAGGGCAAAACTTGTGAGGTTGAGCGCTGCGGGAATCTTCGCTGGGTTGGCGCTTACGTTGACCAGCGTCAACGCGGCTGAGTCGGAGCCGACCACGGCCCAGAGCGAGGAGGGCTTTGCCCAGGAAGAGGTGCTGGCGCGAGCGCAAACCTTTTTTGGCGAGACCACGCAGGGTTTGGCGCAAGCGGTAGAGAAAACCTTTGCGGACTTGGGGCGGCCTAATGCCTATATCGTTGGCGAGGAGTTGAGTGGCGCCATTGGAATTGGCGCTCGCTACGGGCAAGGCGAACTCAGCATCTATGAAGGCCAGAGCATGCCCGTGTTCTGGCAGGGGCCGTCAGTAGGTTTCGATACTGGTGGAAATGCCTCCAAGGTTCTGGCCCTGGTTTACAACCTAGAAAGCAGTGATGACTTGTTCCAGCGTTACCCTGGTGTGGACGGGTCGCTCTACGTGGTCGCCGGTGCCAGTGTGAATTACTTACGCAGTGGGGACGTCATCATTGCGCCCATTCGTACGGGCGTGGGTGCGCGCGCGGGGGTGAGTGTGGGCTATGTCCATTTCACCCGGAAGAAATCTCTGATTCCTTTCTAGTGTCCTGTCTCCGAAGTTCGTTACATATCAGCGAGTCAGAACGCGGCGTGCCGCTAGGCGCGCTCGCGCAGGAATGGTTGTTCCATTTC